>CAZNDR010000386.1:0-4649 GCA_964571835.1 uncultured Cytophagia bacterium
AAAATAGATTATCTTATAGACAGCTATTTCTGCACAAGAGAATTATTGTTGCTCCTCTCAAACTCACTATTTTTTGCTTGAGATGCTTTTTCCCGATCGCTTTCATCTGTTGATAGAGATGATAATTCATGGCGTCAGGGCTTGGCCCAAAAGCAGTTTTATTACCTGCAGGTCGAGTACGAATTAAGTGCAGGGAATATAAATAAAAATTTTTAAAAGTCAAATAGAATTATTGTTGCAGAAAACAAAAGTCTGTCAAAAATTTTATGGCTCAAATGAGAGAAGCAATGGTTTCGTTTTGCTTCGAGTCGCACTAAGTTTCAATAATTTTCCGATAGCCTTTTTATTTTTGGATAATAATTTTTCTTGCCTCCACTGATGAGTTGCATGTCAACTGGCAAAAATAAAGGCCACTGGGCAGATCGTTCGCTGTCCAATCCAGTGAGTGTGAACCAGCCGGGCGATAGTCATTGAGAAGCGTTTTCACCAGTCGACCATTTAAATCAAAAATTTGCAGCAGAAGATGTTGAGCGAAGGGCAAGTCGAACTGAATTCTTGTTGACGAGTTGAACGGATTGGGATAATTTTGATGGAGCACATATTTTTTGATTTTAGGCTGAGCAGATAAATTTTGGTCTATAATCCAGCTTGCGCCTTGAGTATGTGTTTTCAAGATTGTGCCAAAGTCGCCAACAATCCACCCCGTGCCATCTTTGGTGAAAAAAATGGAGTTGAGTGTTTGGGTCGTGTTGCTTTTTTGCGAATACCAGGATTCGCCGCCATCAGCAGTGCGAAAGATTAATCCTTGTCCACCGACCAGCCAGCCATCATTGGCGTTTATAAAATACAGCGAATTAAAATCCCGCTGAGTAGAACTAACAATGCTTTTCCAACTGGCGCCGCCGTTTGTGGTTTTTAAAATAGTGCCGAAGATGCCGGCTGCCCAGCCGATATTTTCGTTGATAAAAAAAACCGTTCGAAGGTTTTTAGTAGTTCCGGTTGTTTGTTGCTGCCAATCTATCCCACCATTGTGGGTGACCAAGCAAGTCCCCTTTTTGCCCACGATCCAGCCTAATTGGCTATTGATAAAAAAACAACTGTGCAAACTTTCTGTAGTGCCGCTGACTTGAGAAGACCAATTTAATCCACAGTCGCAAGAAAAAAGTATCGTGCCCTGCTCGCCAACTGCCCAGCCAAAATCAGCATTAACAAAAAACACATCCCAGAAATCTAATGTCTCGGTAGTTGGGTGAATAGTCCAACTGGCTCCACCGTTTTGGGATTGTTGCAAGCCGGCAAAGCTGCCTATCCAGCCAGTGTTTTCATCGAGGAAGATAACTTTATTGAAATTGGCTGAGGTCGAATCAGCTTGGGGAATCCAATTATTACCAGCGTCAATAGTTTTAAAAATCACATTGTTGCCGTACATGCCACCAACAGTCCAGCCGATGTTTTCATTGAAAAAATAGATTGAATTCAGCGAGGCTGTGGTAATTCGATGAGGGGAAAACCAGTAGTTTCCGCCATCGTTGGTCTTTAGAATTTCACCGGACTCGCCAACCGCCCAGCCACTATTGGCATCGACAAAGGCAACGGAAAGCAAATAGCCTGGCAGACCGCTTGATTTTATGAGCCAGTGTTCGCCACCGTCTGTGGTACGTGCAATTTGACCGTTTTCACCGACTGCCCAGCCAATTCGAGAATCGAAAAAATCAATTGATCGCCAGCCAGGATAATCGGCTAATTGCTGAACCGTCCAATATTTTCCGCCGTCGTAGCTGCGAAAAATACCTTTAGCGGAAACCAACCAGCCGTTTGCAGCATTGATGAAATGGATATCATAAATATTATTGAAATAGCAGTTGGTTTGTAAAAACCAGCTTTTGCCACCGTTGGTCGTCTTGCGAATAACGCCATTAACACCTGCCGCCCAGCCAGTGCTATCATTGATAAAAAACACTGTAAAAAAAGTATTCTCCGTGCCGCTGATTTGTTGTTGCCAGGTAGTGCCGCCATCGGTGGTCTTCATAATGAATCCTGTGCTGCCGACAGCCCAGCCAATTTTTTCATTGACAAAAAAGGCTGAATAAAGCGGCGCGTGATAGCCACTATTTTGTTTGACCCAGCTCTTGCCGTGATTTTCCGTTTTGGCAATAATTTGATTACGCCCTTCATTGCCGAAAATCCAGCCAGTGTTATAATCGACGAAATTAATTGAAGTCAAGCGGAGATAACTCCCCCCGGTCTTTTGAATGATCTTTTTCTCCCAGGTTTTGCCTCCATTGACGGTTGACAGCGCATATAAATCGCAAAGAGCAATGGCGTTGTTTTCATCAAAGGCATGAATAGCAGTGATGGATTGGGAAAATTGTGGAATGGAGCTGGTCAGCGTCCAGGTTTCCTGAGTGAAAGCATTGGCAAATAGAAAAAGAGATACAACAAGAGCCATCGAGTATCGTTTCATAAAATACCTGTACCTGTTCAATATTTCAATTAGTATCGCCTTTTGGAGTCACGTTAAAAAAACCGCCGGTGCGGGTAGTTGGTACGTTGACAAAATTTTTATTTGGCAATTCAATATTATCACCAAAATTATTCAGCAAAGCCGGCGGCACTTTTTGCCTGCCAATGATAAAAAAGGGAATTACCTGATACGTACCTCGCGGCAGAAAATTAGGAGAAAATTGAAAGGCACTGCTCCACACGTTGGGCACTGACGAAATTGAATCATCGGCAAAAGAGAAATTATCAAGCAGCAAATCGTTTCCCAAAATTGTTATCGAATCTTTGGCGGCTTCAATATTTTGAAAAAACAGCACTGTCAGCGGACCTTCAGCTTTATCCGGATATTTTATGTACACGGTATCTTTGTCATCGGCTGACTGCAATATGAGTTCGACGGAGATGGGACCATCATAATTTTCTTGAACCGAAGATGGGATAACCTCTGTTTTAATGTGCAAAGTTTTTATCAAATGCTTTTGATTGCGCAATCGTCCTGTCTCGTCGACATCTCCATAGGACATTTTCAATTCACCATTTTGTACGGCAATGATGGAGGAGTCGAGCTTAAAATTTGACACGTAAAAGAATAATTTAAAAGAGCCGGTAAGACCGCCGCCCGGCTGAATCGGAGAGGGCGGCAGATCAATTTTAAAATTTCCTGAGGTATTAGTCCAGGTGCCAATATCAAATCCCTCCAGCCACACAAATACCTTTTGGGGTCCATCCGCTCTATTTTGTTCGACATTTCCAGTAATGCTGTTTTTGGTGTGAGCAATAACATCATCATCAAAAGGATTGTGATTGCACTGATTGAATGCCAGCGTTGAAATAGTCAACAAGCTTACAAACAGGCGACCAGTTTTATGATTTTTCAAAAAAGCAACCATCGCTACCATTATTCAACAAATTAATGATTTGGTACAGCTTTCAGAATTTCCTGTTCATCAGAAGCAAAGGCTTTACTCAAAAAAGAGTAATCCATCGCTGCCTTGGATTATTCAATATAGAGAATGGGAAATAACAGTCAGCTTCTGTAACGCAATATTAAACCTCCATTATCCAGTATCCAGCATTTAAAAGCCTCTTCCGGGTTTCAAAGGATCAAGATCGAAAATCCAACCTCGTGTATCAATCGTTAGGTCTTCATAAACGATTTATCTTATTTCCAAAAATACTTTGCTTCTTTTCATGGGAATGTTGACAAAGTCCAAACCAGGCGTATTAGTCGATAAATAAAGACTGTTCAATAATGCTTTGGGCACATTATTCTGTTCGATAAAAAAGTAAGGGATGATTTCATATTTGCCCGGAGGTAAGATGTCCGCAGTTAATTGAATGCTACCAATCCAGCTTTTTGACTCTTTAGCTAATTCTTGGGTGACTAATGAGGTGGAAAGAATTGTTTCACTGACAGCGATAATTTTGGTGATTGGTTCTTTCGACTCAATGCTTTTTAAAAAGATGATAGAAGCCGGACCTGTGGTTGTGCCCGGATATTTTATTACCAGTGAGTGCGTCAAAGAGGTGAGTTCGACCAGGACAAGGAATGGCTCTTCAAATCCAGTAAAAATGTGGCAGTACTCTTGAATGATAGCCATGCTTTCCGCAAAATAGGGATAGTATGATGGCGTAGCAGAAACGTGAACAGCACACAATTTTTTCAATACGACAGGTATTTCCACTTCGCCCTCGTCGTTGATGTCAGCTTGGCCGGTTTGTACCACGCCTTTGCGGATGGCTACAGAAACCGAATCGAGGCGGTAGTTCGACACATAAAAATAGAGACTGAAATGGCCAGAAATGCCGCGGCCAGCCTGTTCCGCAGTCGAGGGTAACCTCAGATCAAATTGTCCTTCAGCGTTGGTAAAAGTGCCGACTTCGACGCCGGCAAGCCATACATAGATATTTTCTGGAGAGGCATTGTCATTTAATGATATTTTGCCGGTAATTTTTTGACCACGAGTGGAAACTTCATCGTCTCCCAATGGATTGCTGGTGCAATTTATTATAATCAGAATAAGTAAAAAAACGCACAGAAAAAGAAAGCTATTAATTGCTTTTACCATTGATTCATCCTTGAAATGAATTTTGTAACCAATCACAGGATGTATCTAGAAGCCGTTGAAACGGCTTCGGACATGTTT
>CAZNDR010000387.1:0-4640 GCA_964571835.1 uncultured Cytophagia bacterium
ATAAGGTCTCCTCTATTTTTAAATAAATATAAAAATAATACTCAAATAAACAAGCATTATTTCAAAAAATCAGGAGAGAAGAAGTGAAGGCAGTCGCCTCATTATTTTTATTCAAATCAAAATATGCTAAATTAGATGTCAAGATAGTGAGAAGGTACTGTGTTATAAATTGATTCAGTGATTATTAAAATAAAACATGTCATTAACGGGAAAAAGACTTAATCAAACTATTGTTTCTGCTGCATGCGCGCAGTATCAGTATTGTTACAATTGTTACACAATAGAATACAAAAGTGAAAACGATGCTTTCATTATGAATGAGCCATCAAGAAATTTGCAGAGAAACATTTAGTAGATGGGGCAGCAGCTGATTGAATATTATGCACACATGTGGTCAAATATCATTCTATTTTTCATTGAGTTGATAAAACAATTTTAGACTAACAGTGAAGCATTATTTATAAGGAGGCAAAGCTTAAGTAGGCATAACAACAATGAAAACACGAACAATAATTAAGTTAATATTTTGTTAAAGATAAATCAATTTTTTATCGCTTGATAATATGAAAAAATAGTCCAGCTAAGCGAACATTGCTTCAGAAGTTTGACAAACAAAGGCTAAAACATCAATGTATTGGGTAGTGGGTGGCTGATTTCTGTTCAGTGCATCTGATAATTACTAATGAAGTCGTTTTATGGACACGATAATTTCATAAAAATAGATAATAATTAAGAAAAATAACTGCACTTGAGCAATTAGCGCTTATCTTGAAATTGTATACGAATGGTAGCATTTATGAATTATTTAAAATATTTGGCACAATATTTGTATATATTCGGGTATAATGAAAGGCAAGATTTTTGATAGCAATTCGCGAGGAAAAAAATGGATAAATTAAAAGGAAAAATTTTATTGGTAGACCAAGCGGATGATAGCATTGGCTCCCTTTTTAATTTGATAGAAAAAGAAGGATTTCAGGTCAAACAAATCGATGAACCAAATTTGGTAAAAGACACGGCGTTGGCAGAACAACCTAAAGCAGTTTTGATTGATGCCGATAGTTTTGATTCGAGCATATGGGAGGTTTGTAAGAATTTAAAAGATGATTTTGATACTCGAAAATCCGCACTTGTTTTGCTTTCCAGCAATGATGGAGAGAGTGACATTATTCAGGCTATTCAATCAGGAGTTGATGATTATGTCGTCCGTCCGTTCAGTAATCAATCCGTGGTGGCACGAATGAAGGCTGTCATTGATCGGCTTGATAGAAATGAAAGCAAAAAAATTAAAGTCAAAGATATTGAAATTGATTTGGATGAACATAAAGTGAAAAAATCAGGCAAGACAATTGATCTGACTTACATCCAATTCAAATTGCTCTATTTACTAGCTTCAAGGCGGGAAAACGTATTTTCCAGAAAGGAAATATTAGAGAAAGTATGGGGCAGAAAAGTATTTGTGACCAATCGGACGGTAGATGTTCATATTAAAAGGTTGCGAGAGAAACTTGGCGAATACAAGTACCCCTCCCAATATATAGAGACAATCCATGGAACAGGATATAGATTTTTATAAACTCATTTTTTCCTCCCTCCGAAGCCTCCGGTGAAAACTGGGGGCTTTTTTTATATCTATCCGGTCTTTAAATTTCTATTTCATATTTTTCTTTAAATCTTTTGATGCAGTTAAAAATTCCAGTTGCGATCTTTTGTTGATATGACTTTTCTTTTAATAATTTTTCCTCTTCTGGATTCGAGATAAATCCAATTTCGATAAGAATATTCGGCATTGAGGCGCCTAAAAGCACGTGAAAACCTGCCTGCCGCACACCGGCATCCTGGAAGTTTGATTCTTTGATAATTTCCTGTTGTGCCATTACTGCTAAATCCTGGCTTTCTGCATTGTAGATATTTTGTGCCATGGCTGACAGAATAAAATTTTCAGCAGATAAATCTGCATATTTGCTGCCGTTTTCATATTTTATGACTGAATTTTCTAACCAGGCAACCTCCCGGGCTTCTTCAGTATTTTCAGGTCCTAAAAAATAGGTGCTGACGCCGCGAACCCACCGGCTTCGATTGGAATTGGCATGAATGCTGATAAATAATTTTGCCTGATTTTCGTTGGCGAAGTCAGTGCGTTTTTTTAGGCCAATAAAACGGTCATCTTTTCGGGTCATGAGCACTTCTATGTTTGTCTGTTCCTCAATGACTTGCTTCAATAGTTGAGAAACGGCTAACACAACATTTTTTTCGTACGTATTATTTGGCCCAATGGCGCCCGAATCACGTCCACCGTGTCCAGGATCAATGACAATCTTGTCGATCCTCCATTTTTTCTTTTCTGTTTCCAAGGATTTGGAAATATCTTGGCTTAAGTCTTTCTGAGTCCTTAATGAAATTAAAATTTCAAGTGGATTATCAAGATAGATTTGCTTTTCAATAATTTCCTCTCTTAGCCGAAAGCTTAATTGGGCTAATTCATTAGAAATTTGACGGGGGATGATTCGGGCAATTAAGCCTTCGGAATATTCCGAATAAAGTATCGATGAATCAATCCTGCCACCATACAAATCCAAATATAGCCAAAGGTGTCGAGCGTTTAAACTTAAATCTGACAAGGAAAAATTTTTTGCAGTATTAATTTTAATTAATGTGCCGTTGGCTTTTTGATCAATTTGAATGCTGTTGATGCTGGTGACATTCCCATATAAAGGATCTATAATTTTGAGAATTTCATTTTTCGAATCGTATTCAAGCTGATTTTCGAAAACACGATCGATAATGCTGAGAAAAAAACTTAAAGGCAGATATACTTTTTGATCTTTATATTCTGTTTTCAGGGGGAGCTGATAGATGACATTGTCGATGGAAAAAAAAGGATTAAAGGCGGTGACCTCAATAGTTCGTTCGCCGAAATTGACAATTACTTTTTTATTCTGCACATTAAAATAAATGTGCGCCTTAAACAAGTTAGCAAAATCATTGATCGAGACATAGCGGATATTGTGATTTAATTTTTCAGTAGGCAGATTGGTGCTAATTGAACCATCTGCATGAATGACTGTCAGATTTTGAGGCAAGATGAATTCTACAAAAAGCACAATTTGTAGAAGAAAGATCAAAAAAATTTTGGAAAATAATTGCCTCATCATCTGCTAATTTTCTGATTTTTCATTTTCTCTGAGCAGGGCATCACTGGCTTCCTGCAAAATTTGCCGGTCATGTTTGCTCAAGTTTTCATAGCCGACTTCATTTATTTTGTCTAACACTTGATCAATTTTTTTTCTTAGATGAATGATTTTTCCCTGCCTTTTAGATGCGATGTGCTTCCTTATTTCGGCTTTTTTTTGGTAAGTATGAATATTTATGAAGAGCCGCCAGCCAAATTTAATGTAGATAAAACCGAAAACCATACCACCCAAATGGGCAAAATGAGCAACATTATCTTTTCCCCAGACACCCATCAAAATAGATACTCCGACAAAGATCATTGCCCAATATTTCGCTTTCAGTGAAATGAAGAAGGGGAAAAACATCAGCATCCGATTGGGATATAATAGCACATAAGCAATCAATACACCATAGACAGCGCCAGAAGCGCCAACAACCCAGGCAGGCCTAAAAATCAATTGAAATAAGCCAGCACTAATTCCGCAGATAAAGTAATACTTCAAAAATTCTTTGGTTCCCCAGGTCCTTTCCACTTCACTGCCGAACATCCACAGCATAAGCATATTAAAAAAAAGATGAAAAAATCCTTCATGCAAGAACAAATAAGTTACAAATTGCCAAATGAAGAATTTTTTAAACACTAAGGCAGGGTGTAAGGCAAATATTAAATTAAACTGAGAGCCTACAATCATCTGCAGAAAATAGATGACTCCATTGGCGATTAATAAATTTTTTATCGCTGACGTCAAATAGACGCCCCCGAAGCTCCATTGAACTTGTTGTCTGAATTCCACCATGTTTTAAAACATAAAAAATAGTATGCCTCTTTTATACGATTAAAAGAGGCATTTTTTTAGCAACAGCTTTTTATTAGTTTCAAAATTTGAGGCAGCAGTGCATACTGCCTTTTTTTAATGAAATCCCATTCGAACGCCAAGCATGATTCCGAAGCCGGAAAGATCCACTTCATAGCGTACCGGAGCGCCCTGCTCGGCCTTTTTGTCGCGACTAACTTTCGATCCATCATAAAAAATTTCGGCAAGAAATGATGAGCGAGAGCCGATGCGATAAGCGATGCCTCCGGATAATGCCCATTTAAAACCGCTAAAGCTTTTTGTGTTATCATAGGCCGGAGCGTATGTTTTGACATGACTCCATAACCATTCATATCCAATTGTCCCGCTGACAATGTAGTCTAAATATGTTCCAGCAGGAAATTTGACATTAAGTATACCATAGATGGGCAGAATGGAAGTGGTGAGATCAGCATTTTTAACGATTTCCGTGACCGCCACACCATTGGCATCGACACTTTTTGCTAATTCGGTTTCATCGGTATAGTTTTTTCTAAAATAGTCAACTCCCATCCCAATGTCGACAGATTCATCGATGATCCAAGAATAGTTGGCGCCAAAAAGAAAGCCGGCTTTGGCATCCTTAGGATTATAATAACCAGCCTTTAAGGT
>CAZNDR010000388.1:0-4639 GCA_964571835.1 uncultured Cytophagia bacterium
ATATAAATAAAAGCGGAGGTATCAGGTATGAGCGCTGAGGCTATTGAAAGAGCAAAAGAGCATTTTGGAAAATTACTCAAAGAGCAGCTGGAACGTGTCGAGCAGATGAAAAAAGCAGCTGATTGGCTCGATTATTCGAAGTTAAAGCCGATTATTATTGGCGTTTGTTGGGGAGATGGCATCGGGCCAATTATATCCCAGGAAACACAACGTATCCTTTCTTTTCTGCTGAAGGATGAAGTGAAAAACGGAAAAGTTGAATTTCGCACCATTGAAGGATTGACGATTGAAAATAGAGCCAAACACATGAAGGCGATTCCTGATGATGTTTTGGAAGAGTTGAAAGCATGCCATGTTATTTTAAAGGCGCCGACGACTACGCCGGAAAAGGGCGACCAATGGCCGAATATTGAAAGCGCCAATGTTGCTATGCGCCGCTATTTGGATTTGTTTGCTAATGTTCGCCCGGTCAAAGTGCCCAAGCAGGGAATTGATTGGATATTTTTCCGTGAAAATACAGAAGGCGCTTATGTGCTTGGTTCCAAAGGTGTGCTGGTGACAGAAGATTTGGCGTTCGATTTTGCTGTGACAACCAAACAAGGTGCAGAGCGCATCATCCGCATGGCGTTTGAATATGCGGCAAAGAACAGTATTAATAACGTGACGGTCGTTACCAAAGCAAACGTCATCAAAACAACTGATGGCATGTTTTTGGAAACCGCCAAACGCATTGGCAAAGAATATCCCCAAGTTAAATGGGAAGGTTGGTACATCGATATCATGACGGCAAAATTGGTCGATCCGAAACGTCGCACTCAATTTAAAGTGGTGGTTTTGCCCAATCTCTACGGCGATATTTTGACCGATGAAGCGGCTGAGTTTCAGGGAGGGGTCGGCACTGCCGGTTCGGCAAATATCGGAAAACGTTATGCGATGTTTGAAGCCATCCACGGCAGCGCACCACGGATGATCAAAGAAGGACGAGGACAATATGCTGATCCCAGCAGCCTCATTCGGGCCGGCGCGATGATGCTCCGACATATCGGCTACGCTGATAAAGCAGAAAAATTAGAAATGGCGCTTGATATTTGTGGTCAATACGAAAAGAAATTGGTCATCACTGGCAGAGATACTGGCGCTACCGCTGAGGCCTTTGGTGATTATTTGATGGAAACGACGCAGGATCCGAAACTAAAAGATCGGTGGAAAAAATATACCAAATAGATCGTAGCAAGCTCTTGGAGAAATATAGCCAAACGCAGATTTGATTTTTTTCAGGTCTGCGTTTTTGTTATGTACTTGTGCCTCTTTCGAATTTTTAATCGATCAATTTACAGAACGACTGAGGTACGGCTGCTTGGTCAGGAGGAACATTGTATTGATTCAATTTAATCAAATGCTTTGATATAATTCGTTTTTATGCTTGACAAACCTTTAATATTTGGTTATATTATTTTAACATAAAAATTCAACGAGCGTACCTCGTCTCATTTCGATTATCATAATTTAAGGCAAAGGCAATGAAAAAATTGCAATATGAGAATGGAATTTATAAAACTTCTGACAATGCAAAATCTTTTTTGGGGAGTATCTTTCCTTCTCTGTCTTTTTATGCCAAATTTATAGCCATTGTTTTCAAGGCTAGCAAAAAAGCCAAGCTTGGCAAATTCAGTACTGCAGAATGGTGTCACAGCAGTTATAAGGTATTACAGGCTTTGGAGAAAAAAGGGATAACGTTCGAAATCACCGGCATCGAGCAGGTGGAAAATCTTGAGGGTCCAGCCGTTATTATAGGCAATCACATGAGCATGCTGGAAACGGTTATCCTGCCTATTATTTTGTTGCCGGTGAAAGAGATAACATTTATTGTCAAGCAGAGCCTGCTTGATTATCCCGTTTTCAAACATGTCATGCGTTCGTGCGATCCCATTGCAGTTACCCGTACGAACCCTCGCCAGGATTTAACTGCTGTTTTGGAAGGAGGCATGGAGCGGCTAAAAAAAGGCATTTCTATTGTTGTTTTTCCTCAGACAACCCGAACACTCATTTTTGACGAAAAGAGATTCACTACGATTGGCGTCAAACTTGCCCAGCGAGCCGAAGTGCCCATAGTTCCGCTGGCGCTGAAAACCGATGCCTGGGGCAATGGAAGACGGCTAAAGGATTTTGGGAAAATTGATGCCTCGAAAAACGTCAAATTCTCTTTTGGCGCACCGCTGAAAGTAAAACGAAAGGGCAGCGATGAACATCAGGCAATTATCGAGCTTATAAGCAATAAGCTGAAGGAATGGAAAGATTAAGATGGGGATTGCGAGAATATGGCTCTATTAGGGCGAAGGAGACTTTCATCTCTTCGTTGTTGCTGCTTCTTAATATGCCTGTAACCTCCTGTAGCAAGATTGTTGAGATCATCGAAGGGGAATGGAAGGCATGATTATCTACGGCAAAAATCCGATTCTGGAAGCGTTGGCTTCAAATCAACCGATTAACAAAATTTATGTCATCAAAGGGAAAAGAAGTTCCTCGGTTTCTAACATTATTTTGTTGGCGCGGCAAAAAGGCGTCCCCGTTCGAGAAATAGCGCGCGAGAAAATGCGCGAACTTGCGGGACATGACAGTCATCAAGGAATTATGGCTGAGGTTTCCCAACTCTCCTACAGCGAAATGGATGTTATTTTCCAACGGGCACAGGAAAAAGCCGAATCCCCCTTGTTAGCCATCATTGATGAAATTCAAGACCCACATAATTTGGGAGCAATTATTCGTTCGGCTGAAGCATTTGGATTTCATGGTCTGTTGCTTCCCAAGGATCGGTCAGCTGGCTTGACCGAAATAGTGGCCAAAACTTCGGCCGGGGCAGTTTCTCATATCCCAGTGGTACGGATAACCAATTTAGCCAGAACAATCGATGAATTAAAAAATAAAAACGTTTGGATTGCCGGTACTGATCAAGCGGCTGAGGAAACATTTTATCGCCTTGATTTGAACCGCGCCTTAGCGATTGTTATCGGCAGCGAAAGCAAAGGTATGAGGCAGTTAACAAAAAAGAAATGTGATTTTCTTATGAAAATTCCGCTGGTGGGAAAGGTAAATTCATTGAATGCCTCAGTCGCTGCTGCCATCGTCTTTTGTGAAGCAAGACGTCAGCGCCAGTTGAGCAGCAAATAAAAAGAAAATTTTATTTCGAGCTATTGCTTGTCCGGAAAAACCGACAGTCGCGCTCCCCACAAATATTATTTTTGCTGTCAGTTAATGGAACACGTGAACGAGACACTGAGGAGGTTAGCTCTGGCTCTGGTCTGTTGTTCAGAATTATATAACAGCCTCACAAAGAATGATTTTTCGGCGAGAGAAAAGAAAATTTCTCATTTGAGTTACTGAATTAAAACCATTTTTTTCGTTTCAAAAAAGCCCCCGCTCGCTAAACGACAAAAATATATGCCGCTGGGCACGGATTCACCCTGGTCGTTTTTCCCATCCCAGACTATTCTAAAGTCGCCGGATGCCTGATGTGCTTTTATTAGTGTTCTGATTTTTTGGCCTAAGGGATTAAAAATGCACAAATGGGCAAATTGTTTTTCTTTGAGGCAAAAGGAAATGGTTGTTTGCGAGTTAAAGGGATTGGGATAATTTTGGTACAGATTAGCTGATTGAACAAGCTGTCTCTCCAATAAATGATCAGGCACCGAGACATTTAAAAAGGCGCCGAGGGCATCGACTTTACCGTAGCCACATTTATTTTGGTCCAACGTAAAGTTGTCAGAACGCGCCGAAGAAATTATAGCTTGGCGTATTTGCTGCGCCGTTTTATTGCCATCTAATTCTAACAGCAAAGCAATTGCCCCAGTTACATGAGGTGCGGCAAAACTCGTTCCATGCGATAAGGCATGCTTATTGTCCGGGCAAATAAAGGCATTGGGAAATTGACTTGATGTGGATTTGAACATCGAGTACTCGTTGCTTAGTGATGCCATAGAAGAGAAGGAAGCAGCTATCATTTCGCCAGGCGCTAAAATCTCCGGCTTCACCCGTCCATCGCGAGAAGGGCCGGGACTGGAAAAATCGGAAATGTCACCGACCGTCAGTGAATTGATGGTCAATGAATTACCATCAATATCCCCCCATTGTTTTTTCGTAATGTAGGAGCCAACCGTAATGGCATTAAACGCAGTGCCGGGAGTTCCCACCAACATAGTATAATCCACATTGGAGACCAGTTGCGCCTTCGTGGATGCTCCTGACAACCATAGATCAAAGCGACCTGCCGCACCGGTAATAATGATTTTCCATTCCCCTGCTTTGGGCGGCTTGGTGGCAAAATAATCGTAAAACTGTATAAGAATTTGTTTGTCCCCGTTCAATTGGCTGGCGCCACCTTTAGCATTAGCAACGTAAACAGCTCCGTCAGGAGTATCGAATCCATTCTCCTGACCATTATGAACAGGACCACAGTTATTTCCGCTGGGAGTTATTATTTTTACAGAGAAATTGAAATTGGCTTTGAACCAGGCATCGAATTGGACATAATCATTCAAGTTGTTGGCAATTGGTGTAAAAGACTCCAGCTTAATTTTAGTTTCTATCGTTGTTATTCCAGCGCCAAAAACGCCACTGGCATGGATGGGTTTATCGCCATCGT
>CAZNDR010000389.1:0-1964 GCA_964571835.1 uncultured Cytophagia bacterium
GAAGTCAAAGAAGGCGAGATTTTTGCTTTTTTGGGACCCAACGGCGCCGGTAAAACCACGACGATTAAAATGCTAACGACGCTCACCAAACCGACGGCGGGTTCCATCCGGCTCAACGGCAACGACCCGGTGCAAAACGAAAACGGCGTCCGTCGCTCTTTTGGCATCGTTTTCCAAGACCCGTCTCTCGATGACCAACTAACCGCCTATGAAAACCTCGATTTTCACGGCGTTCTCTATCAAGTTCCGAAAAATTTGCGTCGGGAAAGAATTGAAGAGTTACTGGAGTTTGTTGAATTGTGGGAGAGGAGAAACGATTTGATCAAAAATTTTTCGGGGGGAATGAAACGGCGATTAGAAGTTGCTCGCGGACTTTTGCATCACCCCAAGATTCTTTTTTTGGACGAACCGACTTTGGGTCTCGATCCCCAAACCCGAACTCACATCTGGAATTATATTAAGCAGTTAAATGTCAATACCATTTCTGTATATGTAAATAATATTTTGATAGGCAGTAAATCTTTTGCACCAGCTTATCCAATTGGAGGCGCAAATATATCATACTTAGGCGGGAATCCATTTGGTTTAACTTCATCGGCTTTTTATGGTGCTATGGATGAACTGCAAATCAAAAACATTGTTTCTGGTGCGCCGGAATTACCTCAAGTCGCTAGCATTACAAAAATTGGCTCAGACACCGTTGCTTATCAAGATACAACGAAAATTTTCTTTGATATTTATCCCCGTCCCTTCAAGGTGCTTTCCGGACTGATTAAATATTTTCCGGGTGGATCAAACGAATATGGCCAAGATTTTCATGTCGATACAATTAAAATATCAGATAAGATTTATTCATCTGATTATGCTATCTCTATTCCCCGCGAAAGTATCGATATTCGTGGCATAAAGTATTCGCTGAGGTTAAATACGAATTACGGGACAGTTCATTATCCAACGAATGAGGGAAATTATGCATTTCTAAAAGTTGCCACCGAACGCGAAGATTCGCGCTTGCTTATGCCGACCAAAATTCATCGGATGATTTCGGTGCCTTATGTTTTAGACTATCCTAATGCCGATTCAGTTCTGGCTGATGATTTTGGACCATATGATCCGTACCGTTGGAGGTTGTTTGACTGGGTTCAGAGAGATACGGATTATGTCGAATACGATAGCACCTGGTCGAATGTGCGGACTTTTAGCCGAGGCTCTGCTTTCTGGTTAGTGACCGATCATGTAACGACTTTTGACGGCGGTGCAGGCATAACGCCTCCTGATGAAAATTTTAAAATCTATCTTGATTATGGATGGAATATGATCGGCAATCCATTCCCATTTCCGGTTGATTGGAGAGATGTCATTGTTTCCACAGATCTAATTAAAGCACCTGTTTGGCGAGCAGTTGATCTTGATACTGCATTTTGGACATATGAGGTAGAACGGATTGAGCCGTGGCAAGGCTATTTTATTTGGAACGGAGGAGTACCCAGCACTAAACAATTTATTATTATTCCACCCTTTGCTGCTTCAGCATTGCCCCTAAAGAAAGTGTCGACTTTAGCCGATAAATATCAGACAAAATATGCAGATATTTCAGTTTTGGTTTCAGCTGAGGCACAGTGTGGAAAAGTCGTTGACCGAGAAAATTTGTTTGGCGTGTCTAAAAGTGCAGATAATGAATATGACAAAATGGATCTGCATGAAGTTCCGCCCATTGGCGATTATATCGCTATTTGGAGCAATGGCTTTGCTTGGCAGAAAAACGGCGGCGCTTATACCGTAGATATGCGAAAACATGGTGCAGAAGGATATTCTTGGGAGGTAATTCTCGATTATTATATTGAAAATCCAACTGATAATTTGACTGCAAAATTTAATAACCTCATTGATCTGCCTGATAATTGGCAAATGTATTTATTCGATTTGGACACAGATATTGCATTGAACTTGCAGAATCACAATCA
>CAZNDR010000389.1:1974-4626 GCA_964571835.1 uncultured Cytophagia bacterium
GTAAAAGGGAAATTGTCGAGAAAAGTATATAAGTTAGTAATTGGAAATGCAGGGTATGTACAAGAACACTCGGAAAATATACCATTACTGCCAATGGCTTTCGAGCTGCATCAGAATTATCCGAATCCTTTTAACGCCTCAACCACAATTATCTTTAGTCTGCCCAAACGAATGAAAGTAGAAGTTCACATTTATAATATGCTAGGGCAAATCGTTAAAACAATGGTTAGTGGCGAACTGCGAGGTGGCTTACATAAATTGCTCTGGGACGGAACAGACAATCAAGATAGCATGCTTGCTTCTGGAATGTATTTTATTCGGATCCAAACACAGGATAGAAGTATCGTTAAAAAATTATTATTAATAAAGTAGACAGTGGAGAAAAAAATGCAAAAATTATTTTACCTCCTAATGCTATTAATTCTCATCGTTCCCATGCTCGGTATTAGCCAGCAGCAGAACGCAAGTGTTCGGACAAGTTTTGTTCTGCAGAGATGGGATGTTGAAAATGTTGATGATGCGATCATTGAAGACACTTTTCCAATAGAAATAGTCTATTCTCTGCGGGAGAACCTAAATTTGCAAATTAATCATTTCCCGGCTATTTGTAAATATGGCGAGGCTGAAATGTCCGGGCTTTCTGATACCTGGTTACGAGCAGCCTATGGTTTTGCTGGTAATAACGCTTTGGTTAGCTTAGGTATTGGCGTGCCTACGGGCAAAACAGAATTGAACAATACAGAATTAATATTAGCGCGAGTGCTCAGTGAAGAACCGTTTAAATTTCAATTGCCAGTTTTTGGCCAAGGGTTTACCATGACTGCTGGCGCGATGTATGCCATGCCAATTAACGATGAGCTGACAGTCGGTGGCGGTTTGAATTTTGTTTATAGAAATAGCTATAAATTTAGCACGGAACAAATTGAGGCATATAATCCGGGCGAGCAAATTGGTGCAAATCTTGGCTTAGATTACAAGATCACAGAAAATATCAGTTCAAATATCGATTTAATGTACAATTATTACACTGAAGATAAAATAAAGGACACGCAAATTTATAAGTCAGGGCCAAGATTTTCAACCAGACTAGGATTAATTTATCAAGCAGAGAATAGTTATTATTGGATGCAGGCGATGTATCAGACTAAGGCAAAAAATGAAATTTATAGTTTATTAAATAATAAATTAATGCCAGAACCAAAAAATTCTAATATCACATTGAGAGAATTACTTATCGGTGGCAAATATCAATTCACGGATAAGTTTTCTTTGTCTGTGAATGGCGAAGTGCGATCGTATGTTGAAAATGAATATATCCATGGCTGGGCTGATATTGCCGGAGGTGGAATTATTGGAGAATATTTATTGACGGAAACTTTTTCATTATTTAGCGGTCTAAAATTACTTTTCGGTGACATCGAATTGGCTGGAGTCAATCCGTCAGTTCAAGGCGTGGAAATTCAATTGGGCAGTCAGTGGAATTTTTAATCACAGCAAAATGAGGTATTTATGAAACAAACACTAATTTTCATTTTATTCCTTTTTTTATTAATGGCCCTTTCACAAGCTTTTTCTCAAGAAATGACCATAGCGGTGCTCGACTTTTCCAATAATTGTATTTTTGAGAAAGAAAAATATGCCTCGTTGTCGCCTGGTTTGGCAGAAATAATGATAACAGAATTAAGCACTGTCAAGTCATTAAAATTCGTTGAACGACAAAAAATTAATGCCTTGATACAAGAAATGCAAATGGCGCAAAGCGGATTGGTATCCGAAGAGACCGGCGTGCAAATCGGCCGGCTGGTTGGCGCCAAGTATTTGATATTCGGCAGTTATATGGTTTTTAATAATAAGGTCAGAGTTGATGCTCGAATTGTAGAAGTGGAAACTGGACTGACAATTAAAGCCGAAGAGGTAACACAAAAAGTCTCTAAAATGTTTGACATCATAAAAGAGCTGAATGAAAAAATTCTAAAAAATCTTGATATCAAATTATCGAATGATGAAAAGCAGCTATTGAATGCGAATGATACCACTACCGAAGTAATTGAGCTTTTCTCCCAAGGATTAAAATTTGAAGAAGCAAAAGATTATGACAAAGCCAAACAACTTTACCTCAAAGCTTTTCAACTCGATAAGAATTTCAAGCCAGTGAGAAAAAAATTAAAAGCACTGCTGACAAATGAAGATCTTAACCAATAATGGACCAAAGGATCTGCTTTAATTTATATGGTTAATGAATAAATAAAAAAGCAAAAAATTCGCTCCTTCAAAAGATCGGATTTTTTGCTTTTTTTTTAATAGTGATAAATTAATAATTTACTTTCCGGAAGGCGCATATTTCATTTCGGAAAGCATCGACTCCGGCTTTCTTTCAATTATACCAACTTCGATGAAGCTATATAGACTTCTGCCACAATTATTTTCGCATCGAAAATTATAAAAAATCCTATCGCAATCAGCCTGAGAATTAACTTTGAATTTCTTCACAGTTCCGCACGATTCACATGATATAATTAGCTCATTAATTTTTATCTGATCCACACTGTGCTCCTCGGTATTTTGGCAAGAAATAGTTTCAAATCCCACTTATGAGACATGGCAACAATTATTCCAATGACGTCTATCCTGTATATTGTATATGTTAGAATT
>CAZNDR010000390.1:0-4610 GCA_964571835.1 uncultured Cytophagia bacterium
CTTCAAGGTACACCTTTAATCCCTTTTCGTCAATCATCTTTTTAATGCGACGTATCTTATCCAATTGCGAAGGAATAAACGACTGCCCACCATAGCCGGGATTGACTGTCATCACCAGTACCAATTCGACCTCAGCCAGGATCTCTTCCAAAGAACTAACAGGCGTGGCTGGATTTAATGAAACGCCAGCGTGGGCGCCAAGCGATTTAATTAATTGAATACTCCGAAATAAATGCTTTAATGCCTCGACATGTACGGTAATCATGTCCGCGCCAGCAGCCCGAAAGTCAGGAATGATAAAATCTGGCTCATCGACCATTAGGTGAACATCCATAAATAAGCCCGTCATTTTTTTTACTGCTTTCACCATTGCTGGCCCAAAGGTCAAATTGGGCACAAAATGGCCATCCATAATATCAATATGAAGCCACTCAATACCCTCGTCAGTCACGACCTGTAATTGCTCAGCCAAACGGGAAATATCTGCTGCTAAAATGGAAGGTGCTATCTTTATCACTCCAAATTTTCCTTGTTGGTGCTGGGCAATTTGCTGACCAGCAAATTAATGGTATCAGCCTGAAAAACTTCAATATTTGGTTGAAGTGACTGCACGATGACTGTTTCTGGCAGCAGGTCTTCTCTCACCTCAAAACTGACTGATCCGAGTGTCAATCCTGCTTCAAAAATAATTTTCTTTGCCTCTGTTAAGGTTCTATTCACCACATTTGGCACAATAAATTTATCCGGGAACCGGCCCGAACTGACCACAATGTCGACCATCAAACCCGGTTTAATTTCTGTGCCCGGAGGCACGCTTTGATCAATCACCACACCAGCCGGGTACAAATCAGTAAAATCATAATGAATCTCACCTAATTGCAGTCCTTTGTTCGCCAGCAAAAAAATAGCATTGCGCTCAGATCGTTTCGTCAAATCAGGCATTTCAATTATCGGTTCACCTTTGCTCACGATGACATAAATTCTTCTCCCCTTTTTCACTTTTGACTCTGGTGGCGGATTTTGCGACATAATGACACCAATAGGAAAAACATTGTTCATATCGAACTTCTTTGATTCCTCAACTATTTTTAAATTCATCTTAGATAACTTATCTCGTGCATCCTCATAAAAAAGATTGGTCAAATCCGGCACAATTATCTCCTGACCATGCCGCGTATAAATGGGAAAAACAATTTGATCAAAAAAGTAGATACAAAGTAGTACCAGAAAAATGAAAATCGAATAGCGCATTACTTCTAAAATTTTTTGATTTTGAATCATCATTCACCTATTTTTATTAATCTTGCTGCAAAGGATCCATCCAAGCGATGCTTGTGCGGAAAAGTCCGGATGAAACCATCTGAGGTGACGAATAGTTGCGGGACATATTTTCCGGCAAAATCGATGGTAAAATTTTTATGCTGATTTAAAAATTCTGCCACGACCAGCTCATTTTCTTCCGCTTCCATGGTACAAGTTGAATAAACAAGCGCGCCGCCGGCTTTAACCAAAGACGCTGCATTTTTCAGCAATGCCACTTGAATTTTGGCAAGCTCCTTGATTTGCTCTGGCTTTCTACGCCAACGTAGATCAACTCGTTTGGCAAGCACACCTAAACCGGAGCATGGTGCATCGACCAACACTTTATCCACCGGCTGGCTACAGAAATATCTTCCATCAGCCTGAATTACCCGTGAATCCGAAAATCCTAAACGCAGTAAATTTTGACGAACCAATTTTAATCGTGGTAAATGTAAATCAATGGCGAAAACCTTTGCTGCCTTCTTCCCCATTTCCATCAAATAACCTGTTTTACCGCCCGGCGCAGCGCACAAATCGAAAATCTTTTCTCCTGGTTGAGCACCCAAAAGCAAACAGGCTAAGCCAGCACTTTCGTCCTGAATGGAAAACAATCCTTCTTGAAATTCAGGCATCTGGGAAAGTTCTGGCAGATTATCGGCGTATAAAAAATTCTCATTAAATGGCGATTGCCTCACAGTAATGTTATCGGTAGATAATCTGGCGATGAGCAGTGGCGGTGAAATTCTTGTTTGATTCACCCGCAGCGTCAAAGCCGGTCGCTCGTTGTCAATCGAACAAAGAGCAATGGTCGCTTCTTCGCCCCAGCTCTCAAGCCAGCGTTGCACCAGCCAGCGCGGATGTGAATAATGAACCGCTAATGCATCGACCAGCGAGGACTCTCGGTTGGGATAAACGATCTCCCCTTGCTGTTTGAGAAAATTTCTCAATATAGCATTAACTTTTCCCGCCCAGTATTGTCCGCCTTTCTGCTTGGCAATTTTAACCGCTTCATTAATCACAGCATAGTGAGGAATACCCGATAAGTAAATGAGCTGATACAAACTCATCTGCAGCACCGCTTGAACAAAACGCGGACTTTTCTTCACTTCGCCTTTAAATAGCTGCCGGATAATCCAATTTAATCGCTCCCGCCAGCGAAGGACGCCAAAAAAAATTTCCTGAATAAAATGTCGATCTTGATCGGAAATTTTTCTCTGCTGGAAAAGATTCGCTAACAGAATATCAGCATAAGTTTCAGTTTTTTCCCAGCTCTCGAGCAGTTTCATTATATGCTGGCGAGAAGACATAATTCAATTCTTAAAATTTATCACTACCAGACTGCTTGGCAAATTTTCAAAGATAACTCACTGTCCTTGATAAATTGCCACTACGAAAATTTATCTCCATCATTCACCGAGTGCCCTCTTAAATATTCGGCAACTGTCATTCGTCGCTTGTTCGGCGGCTGAATTTCAGTGATCGCCAAAATTCCCTTTCCCGTGGCAACATAAATTTTATCTTGAGTAATGGAGATAATTTCACCAGGCGACACCATTTTCTCCACAGTCTGTTTTGCTAATTCGGCGCGGCAGATTTTAAATTCTTCGCCTTGAAAATAGGAAAACGCCCGTGGATAAGGCGCCAAGCCACGGATTAAATTATAAATCGAAACGACATCATTGTTCCAGTTGATGTGACAAAGTTCGTCAGTCAGTTTGGGCGCTTTAGTTATCTCGCCTGTCTGTTTGAAACGTTGCGCTTTTCCCTGAGCGATTAAATTCACCGTCTCCAATAAAACTTCGGCTCCAAGGCTACTCAGCTTATCATGCAACTCGCCAGCGGTTTCTCTTTCTCCAATGGCCACTTTTTTTTGTTTAATCCACTCGCCGGTATCGACATTTCTTTCGATAACAAAAGTAGTCACTCCGGTCTCTTGTTCACCATTTATGATCGCCCAATTAATCGGCGCCGCCCCACGATATTTCGGCAATAGCGAAGCATGCAAATTGATCGTGCCATAGGGAGGTATGATGAACACTGCCTCTGGCAAAATCCGAAAAGCCACGACAACAAAAAGATCAGCCGCCAAATTTCGCAAGTCTGCAATAAAATTTTCATCGGTCAATTTCTCCGGCATTAATACCGGGATCGCATTTTGTTGTGCACATTGCTTGACTGCGGTAGGAGTTATTTTTTTCCCTCTGCCCGAAGGTTTATCAGGGCCAGTAACAACCGCAAGAATTTCATGTTGGCTAACTAACAATTTTTTCAAACTAGGAACAGCAAAGTCTGGTGTTCCCATAAAAACTATTTTCATGTTTCATTGCTAATTTGCTGTATCAGAATTTAAAGGATTTCGCATAAAAAAACTTTTGAGGAATAGGGGATAAGGTATTGGAAGAACATTTTATTCCAGTTACCCTATATCTCCTGCCTGGCACAATAAAATTACATTAATCAAATCGTGCGGCTCAAATTATCTCTTCTTTAAGCTACCTTCGACATGATTTCCCGCTCCTCAGCAGCAAGCTGTTTCAATTTTTTGGTAAGCATCTTTTTTTTCAAGGAACTGATTCGGTCAATTAACAAAATACCGTTGAGATGATCCAGCTCATGTTGAAACACACGAGCGAACAAACCATCAAGACGCTTTTCGACCAGCTCGCCATTGAGCTCTTGGTAACTGATTTTGACAATTTCTGGTCTACTAACATCCTCACGTATCTCTGGTAAGCTTAAACAGCCTTCCTCCAGCACTGACTCGCCTTCGCCTTCGAGAATTTCGGGATTGATAAGAGCGATCGGTTTTTCTTTCTCATCGATCAAACTCCAATCAATGACGATCAGCCTAATCGATTGCGCCACTTGAGGCGCGGCAAGACCAATGCCGGCTTCTTTTTGCATCGTCTCGATCATATCAGCCGCTAATTGGCGGATGGTCTCATCAATGTGCTCAATCTTTTTTGCCCTAAAGCGAAGCAGGGGATTGCCATATTTTATGACTCTTAATTCGGACATTTTATTCACTTCCAATCACTTTGGCGACAGAAGATCGTGATAGCTCTATTTTCGTGTTTTCGGCTATTTTGACAATAAGAGTTCCTTCTTTATCTTTTACACCAACAATTAGGCCATAAATGCCGCCGACGGTGATGACTTTATCGCCTTTTTTCAGCGAATCGATCATCAGCCGTTGTTCCTTTTGCCTTTTGGCTTGAGGTCTGAAAATGAGAAAGTACATAATGGCAAAAATAGCAATAATCGGCAGCCACATGCCCATCGTACTTGCGCCGCCTTGAC
The DNA here is from genome assembly GCA_964571835.1 of uncultured Cytophagia bacterium. Taxonomy (GTDB): domain Bacteria; phylum Zhuqueibacterota; class Zhuqueibacteria; order Thermofontimicrobiales; family Thermofontimicrobiaceae; genus CAZNDR01. The sequence continues at coordinate 4,603 of CAZNDR010000390.1, forward strand.
CACTTGGT
>CAZNDR010000391.1:0-4602 GCA_964571835.1 uncultured Cytophagia bacterium
AAATATTTATGACCTTCATCCGGATGTTTTGGAAGCATTTCAAAATTATTCTTTTCCGGGCAATATCAGAGAATTGGAAAACCTGATCGAGCGCGCCTATATTTTAGAATCATCGTCGATTTTAACACCGCCCAGCTTTCCCATTGAGCTTATTGAAAATGCAAAGAAAAAAAATAAAAAATCAATAGATACCTCTTTAACGCTGAAGGAAATTAAACAGTTGGAAATCGAAAAAATCGAATCTCAATACTTAAAGGAGTTGCTGATAAAAAACCGGGGCAAAATCAAACAAACCGCCAGCGATGCTGGCATTGGAGAGCGACAATTAAATAAATTAATGCACAAGTACAATTTGCTAAAGAAAAATTTTAGAGTAAATCCTATCAGCTAAAAATCGGAATTTTTTGTTCTGTTTTAGCCAATACCTTCTTGATCATGGATGACAATAAATCAATTTTGGGAATTATTTAAGTTATTTATTTTTTTAAGCTAATATACTTTAATAGTATGGCAAGATTCTGATGCCGTTTTTTTTATGCCGTTTTAGAAATTGAATGAAACCGATTTCTTTTATGTTTGGCTTAAAAACAGAACTCGTAGTTCTGTTTTTTTTTTATATCCAATTCGCGGTTGCTAAGGTACTTAATTAAATATTTTATACTTATATTTTATGGCATAATTATTGATATATGGTGGTCAATTTATTTTTTATATCAATAGATAGTATGAAAGAAAACCGAGAATGAAAATTGCCTTATGTTTTAGCAGCAAACAAGGCTTGCTAAAAGAATTCGAAAAGCGGAATAAAATCTCTTTTTCGCCAGAAGATATTCCGGAAGATTATTTTGCTGAAGGTGACAGCCCGGAAACGATTGAGGCAATAGCAGAGGCGATACAAGCAGGAGGGCACCAGGTCGTCAAAATTGAGGCTGATAATTCAGCAGCAGAAAAATTAGAAAAAAACAATCCGGATTTGGTTTTTAATGTGGCTGAAGGATTATATGGTAATTTTCGGGAATCCTATATTCCCATGATTTGTGAACGGCTAAATTTACCTTACACGGGCTCGGATCCGCTGGCGCTGGCTATCTGCTTGAACAAAGCGCGGGCTAAAGAAATACTCAGCTATCATTCGCTTCCCACGCCAGGTTTCAAGGTAATCAAGCAGCATGAAAATTATGATATTCAAAATTTCACCTATCCGGCGATAATCAAACCAATTGCCGAGGGCAGCAGCAAAGGAATTTATAATGACTCAGTCGTTAGCGATCCGGAAATGGCCATGGCGCGAATCAAAGAAAATTTTCAAAAATACAATGAGTCACTTATTTTAGAAAAATTCTTGGAGGGAGCGGAATTTACTGTTGCCGTCTGGGGAAATGGTATCGACGCTGAAGTGCTGCCGATCATTTCAATCAATTATGAAGATTTGCCCAAAGAAGCCAATCCCATCTATTCCTATGAAGCAAAATGGATCTGGGATCGGCCGGAAAAGCCACTGGATATTTTTCATTGTCCAGCCCAGCTTTCCTTCTTACAGCAAAGAAATATTTGTGATGTTGCCTTAAATGCCTATCATGCGCTGAATATTCGCGATTGGTGCCGCATCGATATTCGAATGGATGAGCAGGAGATTCCTCATATTTTAGAATTAAATCCTTTGCCGGGCATATTGCCCAAGCCGGAAGACAATTCCTGTTTTCCCAAGGCAGCGCGCACCAAAGGTTACAGCTATGAAGAAATGATAAATCATGTCATTTCATTTGCCTCAAAGAGATATGGACTGAAGTTATGATTTCGAGACAGAAAAAATTGCACGTGCTAATTGCGTATAACGAACCGCAAAAAAAATCCAGCGGTGATATTGATTTCATATCAGAGGCAGCAGTAAAAGATGAAGCAGACATGGTCTATCATGTCATACTTAAAATGGGTCATGTACCCCACTATCTGCCGGTAAAAAATCTGGCGCAGACGATTGAAAAAATCGAAGAATTGAAGCCAGATTTAATTTTCAATTTATGCGAAGGCTTTCAGGGAAACGCGCATCTGGAAATGAATATATCGGGATTATGGGACTTGTTAGCCATCCCCTATACGGGGAATTCACCAATTACCTTAGGGCTAGCTCAAGACAAAGTGCTGGCAAAAAGCCTATTTCAAGCGAATGATATTCCGACCCCAGCTTTTCAAGTTTTTGACAAAACGCCAGAAGCGACGGATTTGAAATACCCGCTCATTGCCAAACCTTCACAAGAAGATGCCAGTTTGGGAATTACCCATCATGATTCGGTTTGTAATAATTTTGAGGAATTAATTTCACGAGTCGATTTATTATTGGCAAAATATCAGCAGCCAATTTTAGTAGAAGAATTTATTCAAGGCAGAGAATTCAATATTGGCATTTTGGGAAATAATCCGCCCCAGGTTCTGCCGATATCAGAGATCGTCTTTGATGCTTTGGACAAAGAAGCAGCCCACATTACCAGTTATGAAGCCAAATGGTTGCCCGACGATCCGTTATACCAAAAAACGCCCTCGGTTTGTCCAGCAAAAATATCGCCCGATCTAAAAAATCGGTTAGAAAAAGTTGCCTTAAAAGTTTATCAAACTTTAAAGGGAAGAGATTATGGCCGGGTGGATACGCGGGTCAACAGTGACAACCAAATTTTTGTGCTGGAATACAATCCCAATCCTGATATCTCGCCGGATGCCGGTTTCGTCAAGTCTCTAAAAGCAGGGGGAATTTTATATAAAGATTTTATTAATTTAATTATCAACCAAAGCTTAAGCAGGGAAGTGTATGGTTCACATTCGCAAAATGAAAAATGAAGATAGGGCTATCCTTCTTAACATGTTGACAGAAACTAACATGTTTACTCAGGCAGAAATCGATGTGGCAATGGAACTGATCGATATTTTTTTGACTAACCAAAAGCAAAAAGATTATCTGATTTACGTTGCTACAAATGAAAAAGAGCAAACCATCGGATATGTTTGTTATGGTCCAACTCCCGCAACTGAAGGAACTTTTGATTTGTATTGGATTGCTGTAGCACCAAAAAATCAGAATCAGGGAATCGGGAAGAAATTATTAAGCTTTGCCGAAAATCAGGTATTAAAACAGAAGGGCAGACAAATAATAATTGAGACTTCGTCTCAGCCAAAATATCAGCCTACTCAACAGTTTTATTTAAACAATAATTATAAAATCGAAGCTCGCATCAAAGATTTTTATCGTTTGGGCGATGATCGGTTAATTTTTGTAAAAAGATTAATTCAATAATTGATGGAGGTAAATTTTAAAATGGAACGCTGGCAAAAAATGCTGCAGAAAAGCACTACTGATGGTAAAGTAGTAGCTAAACAATTTGACATCCCAGAAGAAGACATGGATCCGCTGATATGTAAATTTGACATGAAAATTACGCCTTACTACATGTCGCTTATCAAAAAAAAGGGAGATCCCATCTACAAGCAAGTCATTCCTGACATTCGAGAGTTAGAAGACCATGGTCTTTTCAACGATCCCTTGTCTGAGGACAAAGACTCGCCGGTCGAAAATATTGTCCATCGCTATCCGGACAGATGTTTGTTTTTGGTATCACATACCTGTGCTTCATTTTGTCGTTTTTGTACCCGAAAACGCAAAGTGGGCGATCCAACCAAAATCAACATGAAATTTATCGATCAAGGGATAAAATATATTGAGCAGCATGAAGAAATTCGTGATGTCATTATTTCGGGCGGAGATCCATTAGTGTTAAGCGATGAAAAGCTTGATTCTATTTTGCATAAGCTGAGGTGTATCTCGCATGTTGAGATTCTCCGCATTGGGACACGTGTCCCCTGCTTTCTTCCGCAAAGGATCACCCTTAAATTAACCAAAATGCTAAAGAAATATCATCCCCTTTTTATCAATGTCCATTTTAATCACCCCGACGAATTGACACCAATTGCTGTTAAAGCCCTGGGACGACTGGCAGATGCCGGCATTCCACTTGGCAACCAGACAGTGTTATTAAAAGGTGTCAACGATGATGTCGAAATAATGAAAAAGCTGATGCAAAAATTGCTCAGCGCGCGTGTCCGTCCTTATTACATTTACCAAGCGGATTACGTGTTTGGCACAGAGCATTTTCGCACCAGAGTAGAAAAGGGATTGGAAATTATCAAAGCGCTGCGTGGTTGGACCTCAGGATTAGCTGTGCCGCATTTTGTCATTGATTCGCCCGGCGGCGGCGGAAAAATACCGCTTTTGCCAGAATATGTCATGAAAATCACCGACGAAGAAGTCATCATGAGAAATTACCAAGGAAAAATTTTCCACTATAAACAAGTGCCAGAATCAAATGGAAAGCACCATCAACAAACCGTAACCACTTGTGAAGATTTCGAAATAGCCAATGAATTTGAACCCAATTTTGAATTCGATGAAGCGATAATGGATTAACCGCTTCACATGAGGCAAAATAGCTTTTGAGAGCAGATGAGGTATTTATCTCATCTGCTTTTTTTATTGACTAAGGATTAGTTACTTCCTTTTTAATTTTTATGGTGATTCTAAACCTAAATATGATTACTCACCAGTAAGTATTCAAA
>CAZNDR010000392.1:0-4601 GCA_964571835.1 uncultured Cytophagia bacterium
ATTCACCTCCTTTCACATTTATTGGAAACAATTTGCTAAGGGTAAGTGATGTGAATTTGTGTGTGCTAATCTAAAAAAAAAAATCATAAATTGCAACAAATTTTTAATTTATTTTTTAAAGGAAAAAAAACTAACAAATTTTGTACCGTCGTTGGAGCACTTTGTTTAACTCGCTGACATTAAAGTGATTAATGACTCTGAAAGGCGACTTTGAAATTGGGTTTTAGGCAAATTCCTGCCCACAAATTCAGCCGCAATTTTGCATAGCAAATTAGAAAAGCTTAATTTTTTTGATGATTCTTCTCAGTGATCTGCCGAAACGCACCGGTCTGATTTCCAACCGGCGATCATTGTTCTCCCCAATACTTTTGGTCTCGACACCATCAAAATTTTGCAAATAATTATGGATGATGTATCGTTCATAACTGGGCAGATAAGGAAAGGTATAAACGTCGCCAGTGTTTAAAACTTGTTCCGCTTTTTCTTTTGCCAAGCGTTTGAGATTGCCGACGGGATAAATCTTTAGGACAAAGGTATTTTCTCGGCGATAAGTTTTGGTTTCATAGTCCGGCTTGTCATCAAAAAAGCTGTGTATCTTCTTTCTTTCAAAACTATTGAGATTTTCCAAATTCATTGGCTCAATGGAATCGCGCAAATTTTTCTGAGCATCGATAAGTATGCGATCAATTTTGCTCATGTTAGCATGATGCCGATGGTGATTGTTTTCTTTTCCATCTCGGTTACGTCTCATTTTCAGTTCACCTTATTTTAAGAACGATTATTATGTTGTCACAATTAACAAATATTAAAAAGACCGCAGGATAAAAAACCGTTTTTATAAATTGATTTTTGGATCAATTTTGCAGTGCCAAAAAATTTTGAAGCAACTTCACCTCGTGTAATCACCAGTTTTTGTCCGGATTCTTTAAACTTGCTGACAAAAAAACCGCCTTCAATTTATCAATTAATCGCTGATGAATATTTTCAAAACCTCCATTACTCATGATCAAAATTTTGTCGCCGGCTTGCGCTTGTTGGCTCAGTAGGTCGATAATTGCCTGAACCGAGGAAAGATAAAGCGCCCTTTTGCCTCTTTGATTGATTTTTTTTACTAAAGATTCAACCGATAAACGTTGATCATCTCTCACTTTGTGGGGAAGATGCAACGGAGCAATAATGCTGGTATCGGCATCATCAAACGAAGCAGCGTATTGATCTTCCATTATTTTTCGTTTTGAGGTTGAGGTGCGGGGCTCAAAAACCGCCCAAATTTTTGCCCGCGGAAATTGATGGCGCAGCCCACTAATAGTCGCTTTCACCTTGGCCGGATGATGGGCAAAATCATCGTAAATGGTTATATTGTTTATCTGACCTTTAATTTCCAAACGCTTGACTATGTTTTGAAAGTCTGCTAAAGCCTTTTTTAATTGTTGCTCTTTGATGCCATAAAAAAAACAGGCGCCAGTGGCGGCTAAAATATTTCGAATATTATGATGCCCGGTTAGCGCCACTGTGACAGTACAAAATAATGTGCCGTTTTTGACAATATCAAAAGTTGTCCCAGTCTCAGCAAAGTGTATGTTATCAGCACGCCAATAGGCTTCAGGACAAATGCCAAAGGTTTGAACTGTTGAGAAAGCAGACGGGCACAGCTCCAGAACGTTTTCATCCTCCATATTAGCCAGCAACAAACCGTTGCGCGGGATTAGATTGACCAACCTTTTGAAAGCCAGCTTTATTTGGTCTAAATTGTCATAAATGTCGGCATGGTCAAATTCAATGTTATTGATGATAACGGTTTCAGGCTGGTAATGAAAGAATTTTGCCGCTTTATCAAAAAAAGCAGTGTCATATTCATCACCTTCAACAACGAATAAATCGCTCTGGCCGATTTTAAATCCCTGGTTAAAATTTTTTGGAATACCGCCAATCATAAAACTGGGATCTTTGCCAGCGGATTCCAAAAGCCAGGCGATCAATGAACTGGTGGTTGTCTTGCCATGAGTGCCGCTGACGACGATGGAATGTTTTCCTTCGATAAAAAATCTTTTCAGCGCCTCGGCTGAAGAAGTATAGGGAATTTTTTGTTCCAGGACAGCTTCCACTTCGGGATTGCCTCTGGACATGGCATTGCCGATGATCACCAAATCAGGTCGCGGCGATAAATGCTTTTCATCAAATCCTTGAAAAATAGGAATGCCTTGTCCTTCCAAAAAAGTGCTCATCGGTGGATAAATGTGCTCATCAGAACCGGCTACGCGGAAACCTTTAGACTTCAACATGGCGGCTAACGAAGCCATTGCTGTGCCACAAATAGCTATTAGATAGATATTATCGAGCTTTTTTATTATCATAAAAACTTTTAAGCACTTAAGCCGGATCTTTTATAAATGAGTTGGTCAAAAGAAATGTTAACACGGTTTTTAACCTTTATCTCGAACATAGGTGATGCCGTATTAGTGGTCACTTTGAATTAGAAATAGTTGTTATCTCATCAGGCGACAGTTGCTAATAAAAGACGCTTAGAATTTCCTGCAAATCTTGTTCGATAGATAAAATCGGCGTTTCAACAATACGCCCCAGTTCGTGCCCGTTTCGCACGACAACAAAAGTAGGTACAAATTCGATTTGATACAAATCAGCCAATCCCTCCGGCTCTTGTTTACTGCGATCTACTCCGATCATTTGGCTAGTAAAAAAAACATTGTCCACTGCTTCCATAACTTTTAGAAAGCGTGGCAACTCCCGTTGGCTATCAGAGCACCAAGTGCCAAGGAAGACAATAATATGAACCTCTGCCTTAATTTCATGCAAGAAAGCGACAGCAGCAGAATCAGGTTGATAAGCCTTTTTGCCTGCGGAATAGGCTGGGGATAAATCCAGCAACTGTTGCTCAGTGATCGCGCCGATCAAAATATTTTTTGTATCCATCTTCGGAGTTTCTTTTTGACAGCCGATGTGAAAAATAATCACCACTGAAAAAAGCAAAAAACAAAATAAGATAATTCTTTGTTTTTTCACTAAAATGCCTTTCATTAAATCTCAGATAAAGGTAAAGCATTTGACAAGTTGAAGCAACCTCAGATTGCCCAGCGATCTTAGACTCCCAATAGCAGATTCGCTTAAGGTCTCCTTGAATGACCAGGTTTTATATTGGTGCTGAGGAATTGTTCTCTCTTTAATTCATTAAAATGTGGTCATTGTAAAGTAACAATGGAAGTTTGCCTTTTGATCACTTTTTGCAGCCACTTACACTGATAAGTTGATAAATAAAACCCAACCTCCACTTTTATCAACTCAGTGAAGGGTTGCTTAATGAATCAAATCTTTTAAAATGAGATAAAGTTTAGTGATGGGCAGTCCCATGACATTAAAAAAACAACCATTAATTTTTTCCACAAACAATCCAGCTTCATCTTGAATGCCATAAGCGCCCGCTTTGTCTAACGGATGGCTTGTCTCAATATATTGATTAATCTCTGTCGCTGTCAATTTTCTGAAGGTTACTTCAGTTTCAGCATAATCCGAAATCAGAATTTGCTCCGGCATTTTCAATACAGAAAAACCTGTGAAAACCTGGTGCGTTCTCCCACTGAGCTTATTGATCATAGATGCTGCCTCACTATTATCTCGAGGCTTGCCCAATATTTCATTATTCAATACGACGACAGAATCTGCGCCAATAATAATGCCCTGCTGAAAACGGTGAGAAACATTTTCCGCTTTTAATTGCGCTAATCTCACTGCTTGCTTTTGCGGGGACAGCCGCCCATTCATGTTTTCATCAATGCTGCTTGCGCTGATTTCAAAATGTGATATAATTATTTTTAATAGCTCAGCCCGACGAGGTGACTGTGATGCTAAAATTATCGGAATGGCTGAGGTGTCGATTAATGACATATAAGATAAGCGATTAGAAATGTTATTTGATCAGCAATTGATATTGAACGCTACGGTAATATATACTTATTTTTATTTATAAAATCAAGCAAAAAGTTGAAATTAAGGTGAAGATTTTATTTTAAGGAAGTCTTGCCATTGCATTCTGAGAAAAAATTTGGTGGTGAACGAAAACAAAAAAATGACTAATTGAAGCCCCCTTATGAGAGATAATGCTAAACACATCATTTCATAAATTCTTATAGGATTCAATTGTCAAAAGGGGGAGCAATCAAGCACCACTAACACTGCTGAAGCCGTTCTTAATTTGTCGTTTTATTTATTTTTCACATCGCTGAAGCGGTGTGCTGTTTGACGCGTAGTTTAATATTGGTAAGAGCACTCCGCTTCAGCGGCGTGACAGCAATTTATCGCAGGTAAAAATAACCGCTATTGCGGTTTCCAGGCTTCACTGTGTTTCAAAGAATCCCGTCATCAAATTATGAAATGAAGTACTAAGTTGCAAATTTTGAAGTTCATTTCTAATGAGGTGCCGGTATCGCTAAATTCGTGTCAACTCGCTTGCCACTCTAATCTTGTTTGTTGCACGAAGTTTTCGTTTTTGTAATTTAGTAATTGAAATGTATCTGCCAATTGTAGAACACGTTTTGGATTTTGGTTAGGCGGATCTGGGAACTGGCATCGAAGCCTCAGCGCATTAT
>CAZNDR010000393.1:0-4596 GCA_964571835.1 uncultured Cytophagia bacterium
ATCTTGATCAACCGGTGTTAAAACGATTAATTTTTGACTATTCAGGTGAATGACAGCATTCTTTCTAACCGGCGGGCCTTGTCAAAATGGCTCATGTTATTAATGTACTATAGGTTCAATTTGCTTGTCGGCAATTGTCCAATGGTGGATTACAACAGCTCGCTTTCTTTCAAATCTGGAACAAGCAAGTGGATAGTAACCAAGGCTATCAGATATACCGATCCAGCAATAAAAAATGGGATAATATAGCTTCCGGTAAACTGCAAAACAAATCCGGTTATATTTGATATAAACATGCCACTAATCGCGCCAGCCATACCACCAAGACCAACGACCGAAGCTACTGCTTTTCGCGGGAACATGTCCGACACAGTGGTAAATAAATTTGCTGACCATCCTTGATGGGCGGCAGTCGCCAGGCTTAACAAAGCGACAGCCATCCAAACATTTGATGCCTGTGCGGCGAAGACAATTGGAGTGACACATAAGGCGCAGATTAGCATGGCGATTTTGCGGCTTTTATTGATGGACCAGCCACGCTTAATGAAAAATGAGGACAGCCAACCGCCACCAATGCTGCCTACATCCGCCATGACATAGATGATGATCAAGGGTACACCAATTTTATTTAATGTAATTCCATAAGTTTCATTTAAAAATTTGGGAATCCAAAATAAGTAGAACCACCATGCCGAATCAGTTAAAAATTTGCCACTGGCAAATGCCCAGGTTCCTTTATGCTTGAATAATTGCTTCCAAGGAATTTTTACAGATGTATCTGGGGGATCAGCCTGAATATATTCATGTTCCTTTTTAGAAAGTCTTTTGTGCTTTTCCGGCTTTTCATAGAATAAAAACCAGAATATCAACCAAAGTAATCCGAAACCGCCGGTAAAAATAAATGCTTCCTGCCAGCCCCAGATCAGGGTAATCCAGGGGACAACAAGCGGGGCAAGAATGGCTCCGACATTGGAACCAGCGTTAAAAATACCAGTCGCCAAGGCGCGTTCTTTTTTAGGAAACCATTCAGCCACGGTTTTAATAGCTGCCGGAAAGTTGCCCGCTTCAAAAATGCCCAAGGCAAAGCGGGCAAAACCAAATCCGAACACAGTTCGTGTCAAGGCGTGTCCCATGGCAGCAACACTCCAGCCAGCTAGGGCAATTGCATATCCCAATTTGGTGCCAAGGAGATCGATGAGTCGGCCGATTCCCAACAGACCAATGGCATAAGCTGCCGTAAAAGCCGTCACGATGTAGCCATATTGAATTTCATTCCAGTGGATTTCATTTTGCAGCGTTGGCGCGAGAATGCCGATGACCATTCTGTCGACATAATTTATCGTGGTGGCAAAAAAGAGCAAGGCGACTATTGTCCATCGATAATTTCCGATTCTTTCTTTCCCGGTTTCAGCTCTGGATTTTAAATCATTCATTTCTGCTCCGCCATTGTACAGTACAGTTGCCTTTGAGTTACAAACAGTTGCTTTTTGAACTATTCGACAAGTATTTTGATGAGGCTATATTTAGTGAATTAAAATGTCAAGGGAGAGAAAACCGTTTAGTATTATCCGCTACTACTTCTGACGGTCTGAATAAAGGCACGGATGTTTTCTGAACTCACCGCCGGTGGCATGCCACCACCGCAGGAGAAGATTATTTTCGATTTGTCAGGGAGAGAGTCCAATAATTTCTCAGTTGCTTCTTTCACCTCCACTTTGTTGGCATTTGCTAACACATCGCGCGGCGGGATGTTGCCGAGTAACACGACCTGGTTGTTTGTCATTTTCTTTAATTCATTTAGTGAGATATCAAAGCCCATATTGAACAAGTTGACGCCTATCTCCGACAGAAACGGCGCCGATGCTTTACAGGCAGCATCGTTATGGAGAAATTTGACGGCGACGTCAGCATTGAATAATTCTTTAAAATAGGGAAATCCAAAGGTACGAAATTCAGTTTCTCCAATAAAACCGATGATATCGTCCAATAGAAAAATGCCATCGATGGAAGGAAACGTTTCCATTTGTAGGTGAAGCCAGTCTTTGAGAAATGCATTGATCTTTTTTAAAAGCGCCTCAGCCTTTTCCGGCTGCAGCATCATGGTTGTTAAAAATTCGGTGCTGCCCATCAGATAGCTGGCAATATTCAACGGACCGCGGGCGACCGCAAAACGGATGTGATGACCGACTGCTTCAATTTTCGGCTGCGCCAGCTGTAGTCGATTCAGCACGAACGGCAACAGACCATCCGTCCTTGGATTGGGGGACGGCAACGAATCGATATCATCGGCGGAATGGATCATTTTGTGGGCGTGGGGGAATTCATTGGGCGGAAACGTACAGCGTGCCCCAAATGCTGATGGCTCGGTGCACATGCCAAACTCTGACCAGAAGCCAGGCAAAAACATGACCTCTGGAAATTCATGAATCGCCTTCAAATTGGCACGCCACCACCAGTCATCATTTGAAAAATAATCAATGATCCGGATGCCATACCAGTTTGGCAGCCAGGGGCTATCGACAATAAAACCGACTGGCAACGGATTCAATAGCTCGCCTTTAATAATCTTCTGCAGCGTTTCCCATTGTTGATCTGTCATCGTTTTGGTCCTTGGTTGATTTTTATCCTTATGGATAAATTTTATTTTTCCCTTACTACTCAAGCCAAACAGAATTCGCTCGATTGTCGTTTGGTTTGACCGACAATGTTGCCTACCAAACATAAACACAAAGGACAGCGCCTCTAACTCTTTTTGTATTCAAGAATCAGACGCCACTTCTGCCAGACAACAGCCTCCGCTTCCTGCTCCGACAAGATCGCGCAGCAAATTGCTTTCATCACTTATTCCTGCTTCGATGGTAACTCTCCGGCGGTCCCAAATAGCTCGGTTTAACATGGCCGGTTTCCACCACCAGTTTCTGCAGTACCACGCCGGGATCGACCATCCAGAAGTTCAAGACATGGTCTCCCGGTTGATCGAGTATATGTTTTGAAATCTCGACGGTGACATTGTCACTCACCGATGCTTCCCAATCCTGAAATGTCTTGTTAGCGTGCATGTTGACGATTTGTGGCGAGGCATCGTCAAAGGAGACGGCGTATCGCAATCCCTGGTTGTGGTGAAAATTGAGAGTCGGAGAGAGGTATGCCTTGACCGTCACTTCGCCTTTGCTAAAAAAATGAAGGAGATATTCCAAATGTGCGGCGTTTTTCCCGGGCGTTTGAGGCGGCCAGGCCACCGGCATTGGCGTCATCGCCGAGCGTGTGCGTCCCAAATCCGGGATGCGCTGCCAGTAAATGGGCGCTGATGCCACGGCGCGCCTATAATGCTCGGCTTCGATGGACACGTAGCCGTTGCTTTCCACAAAACCGTCGATCTCATCCGGTTTCGGCGATAGCGGATTATGAATGACAGCACGCACGACAACACGATTATCATTGGGGCCAGTAATAATTATCGGAACGCGTCTCACTCCCTTTGGTGCGTTTTTCCAATCCACGCTGACCCACATCCGCTCTTCCGCTTCTATTCTGCCGTTCGTTTTGTTAATCCTGATCCATGGTTCAGCGGAGTGAATTGAATAGTCAAATGGCGTCTGGCCGCGATTGAATAGCTCGAGGTAATAAATTTGCTGATGATACGGATCAAATTCCGGCAGTACAGCTTCGTTTGTATCATTGGGCCACCAGTTCTCCGAGCCTTCGATGGCAACGCCCATTTCCGCAGCCATGGGAAGGTCAATCTCAGAAACTTGTGGCATAGCATTCTGTTCCGGTTGTTGCCAGTAGGTGTAACCGATATGCGTCTGATCCATGAAATGGTTCCACTTGCCGTTTGCCATTTCCTGGTTGTAGTATTGAGTAATTTCAGCATCCCGAGTGAATAATTGTCGAGCTTTTTCTGCAAGGCTGTTTGTTGCCGCCCGTCCCTGTCGGGCGTACCAATGATTTTTGCCCACAGTCAGATAGAGCTCATTCAGATTGGCGCAGGCTTCCACCGGATGTAAAACGAGTTGAAAAAAGGCGTCCCGATATTGCACCGGCAGTTCATTATAAATTTTTTGGGCAGCGACTTCCAAATTGTTATAATCGGCGACAATCGTTTCCGCCTCTCGGTAATTGACCAGACTGTACGTGTCTGGCGCAAGCAGCTCGGGCTTCCGGCGTGAATTATATGTTGTGTACTTCGTCAAAATATCGGCAATATCGTTGGCGTACCTTGCTCCAAACTGCTCTTCCGCCCACGATTTTGTATAAATTGGCAAAGCATCAGCCGAACATTTTTCTGGATTATAGGCGTAATCGAGAAAGAAATCAATAGGAAATTCCATCGGTTTAATGTCCCCGACATTGACGATCCAGATTTGCCGGGCGCCATATTCATAAGCCAGGTGCATCTGCTCCCACACGCGGGAAATCTGATTCGTGTTCAGCCATTTGTAATTTCTCGGACCGCCAACATAGTCGAAATGATAGTAAATACCGTATCCGCCGGGCCTTGGTTTCTCATGACGTTGGGGCAGTTTGCGAATATTGCCCCAATTGTCGTCGCACAGCAAGAGCGTCACGTCATCCGGCACGCGCATGCCTTTATCA
>CAZNDR010000394.1:0-4594 GCA_964571835.1 uncultured Cytophagia bacterium
GGTCAATTGGTACTAATTTTTATTCGTTTTTTTTAACTTTTATTTCTGTTCTTCCTGATTATATTTGCCCAATTTATTGTGAATTGTTTTCAAGCTGATGCCTAACATTTTAGCCGCTTTGGTCTTGTTGTTACCAACTAATTTTAAAGTTTCGCTGAGTATATTTTTTTCGATTTTTTCCAATGTCATCCCCAGCGGAATTTTCAGCATAGGAGCGTTCAAGTGTTCCAAAGCAACTCTTGCCGAAGCGGGCAGATTTTTACTTGCTGACAGAAGCCTGTCAGGCAAAACATCCAATCCGATGAACTTGCCGCGACTCAAAAGCACTGCCCGCTCAATTACATTTTTTAGCTCGCGCACGTTGCCAGGCCAGTTATAAGCCAAGAAAATCTGCTGGCATGGTAGAGTGAGTCCCTCAATATTTTTATTATTTTTACGGTTGAAGAAACTCAAAAATTCTTCGATTAACAGCGGGATATCTTCCAGCCGATCGCGCAAAGTTGGCATATCAATTTCAACAACTGACAGGCGATAATACAAATCATGGCGCAGCTTGTTTTCGATCAATGCTTGTTTGAGATTGCGATTGGTAGCAGCAATAATCCGGACATCCACCTCAATTTCTTTTCTGCCGCCTAATCGGCGGAAGCGCTGCTCTTCCAGAACCCGCAGCAGCTTTGCCTGCATCTCCATTGCCATTTCGCCAATTTCATCGAGAAAGAGAGTGCCCTGATTTGCCAATTCAAAGCAGCCCGGCTTCTCGCTGATAGCGCCAGTAAAGGCACCTTTCTCATGTCCGAATAGTTCATTCTCCAAAATCTGTTCCGGCAGCGCGGCCACATTGATGGCGACAAAAGGCTGATTTTTCCTGCTGCTTTTTTGATGAATCGCCCGGGCGACTAATTCCTTGCCTGTACCACTTTCGCCCGTAATAATAACGTTGGCAGTGGAATCAGCCACTGCATCAATCAGACGATAAATTTCCTGCATTTTGGAACTCTGCCCTACCATATCTTCATAATGGGTAAGGTGCCTGATTTGCTGCTGCAAGATTTGATGCGAAACCAATAAGCGGTGATGTTCCAGTGCTTTTGGGATGATGGATTTCAAGCGTTGCACTTCGACCGGCTTAGTGAGATAATCATAGGCGCCAGCTTTCATCGCCTTGACCGCAGTGGAAATACTGCCTTTGCCGGTGATGATGATGACCTCTGTTTGCCACCTAACTTTTTTGATCTTTTTCAAAATCTGCAGCCCATCCAGCCCGGGCATTTTCAGATCAGCCAGCAGCAGCGCATAATTTGCCTGCTGCAACATCGTTAACGCCTCCTGCCCGTCCCTGGCTGAGTCGACAGCATAACCTTCTTGCTCGAGCAAAGCAGTCAAGCCGATAACGATAGATTCTTCATCGTCGGCGACCAATATTTTATCTTTTGACGTAGCTATTTTTTTACCTGTTTCTATTTTTTCACCTCGCCCTTTGTGAATTCTTTGAGCTCTCTGCACTAAACATTTTTCTTATCCACTGACTTCGCCTTCAGCAATAATCCCCACTGGCTTGTTGGTTTTCCATTTGCCTCGGGTGAAATCGGGGAAGTCGATCGGTTTGCTTCGATTTGCCACTGACCTTTCACTTAATTCAGTGACCACACTCCAGGCGGCGGCATCGTAAACATCAAAATCTGTCGCTGTGCCTTCCAATAGACACTGAATCAACCGATAATCTTCAATAAAATCCATGCCACCATGCCCAGCACCCGCGGCTGCCTGATTCAATTTTTTCCAGAGTGGATGCTCGAATTCTTGATAACAGTCTTCCATTTTATCCCAATGATGAGGCTGGCTTCTGCCCTCGATGTAAACTTCTTCGGGCCAACGCCGCGCTAAGCCCTTCGTGCCCTGAACAAGAATGTTGCGGCTGTAAGGTCGCGGGGTATCACACTCGTGCCAGACGGTAATCGTTTTGCCATTCTTTGTTTTGATCAGACTGATATTCACGTCACCTAAGGCATATTTTTGTCTCGCTCTCGGATCGTCTGCGCCAAAGTTTTCTGCTGCAAATAAATTCAAACCGCGCGAGGGGCTGCTCATGGAAACAAGATAATCGAACAAATCACCACGATTGATGTTCATGCACTGAGCTACTGGACCCAAACCGTGCGTAGGATACAAATTGGCATTTCGCTTTATGGAATGAGCAATTCGCCACAGCCCTTCTCCTTCGCTGGAAAATTTTAACGCCCGCAAATCATGCAGATAGCCGCATTCGCCGTGAATGATCTCGCCCAGCAAACCTTTTCGCACCAAATTCAAGATGAGTAATTCAGGACGGTCATAGCAGCAATTTTCCATCATGAGGCAGTGCTTTTTTAATTTTTCCGCTGTCTCCACCAATTGCCAACACTCGTCGATAGTCAGCGCAGCCGGAACTTCAGTGGCTGCATGTTTACCGTTTTTCATAGCTGCTAAACAAACCGGCACATGCCATTCCCAGGGTGTTGCGGTATAAACCAAATCCAGCTCTTCCGTTTCACACATTCGGATAAAATCGTAATTGCCTCGACTGTAGCCGGTTGGTTTGGACTGCCCAGCTTCCATGGTCCATTGTTGAATCCGTTCCACTTTTTCTGGAACAATGTCGCAGACCGCTTTGATTTCCGCTTTGTCGATTTTCAATAAATTTCTCACATGAGCTGATCCCATGCCACCAACACCAACATAGCCAATACGAACTTTTTCTAAAGGTTTTGACACAAAGGGATGCTCTGGCGCTGCCCCAATCTTTCTGTTCGTGCTCGCGCAACCCGCTAACTGCATGCCAACGAATGCAGCACCCATGGTTGCCGTGCTTAATTTGACGAAGTCTCGACGGTTGAACAGATGAGTCGATTGATTTGAATTATTGTTTTCGTGCACGTGTCTGTTCCTCCTGCTTTTTCATTAACTGATATGTCACATCTAAAAATTTGTGCTTTTTTTGCTTTTTAAAATATGATTTAAGTTTTTCTTGCCGATTCATGAGCCTAAATTTGAAGCCGAAATCAGTCCGGCTTTTTTTAATCAGCACATCTGCTATATTACTCTCATAGCCGTTTTCTCCACTGCCGGCTAATTGAATAAATAAACTCATCCGGCAATTTGAATAATCCCACCTCGGTTAAAGTTGGATTTAATCGAGATTGCTGAATTGCCAATCTCACGCAATTGGTTTTCACTACTGGAAAACGGATGAGCCGCCTGTAGCCCACGGTTGTGCCTTCAGCGATTTTTTCCCAGCGATTGGATATCCACGCTTCGAGGTAAAATTTTTCAATGCGCTGCCCAATCTGGATTTTCTCTTGCAATAAAAGAACATCGATTAGCTTCCTTTGCTCAAAACTATATTCCAATGAAACTCGTTCCAATTGATCTGTGGTCGTCCAGTAAGTCTCCACGTTTTCATCGATGGTGTATTGTATTTCATGTCCGTTTGCTTCACTGGAAGAACGGACCTTTGCCGCTTTGAGCAAATTATGGGCAAAGGTCGAATCTAAAAGGCAACGCCAATCCATCAGCGACCTGACATCATTTTCATGCAATAAACCGCGGCGATCCGGTGGAATATTTAGCAGTAACACCGAATTTCTGCCCACTGAGCTGAAATAAATATCCAGCAACTCCTCCGGCGTTTTCACTTGCTCATTCTGGCTTTGATGATAAAACCAACCCGGACGAATCGATACATCTACCTCTGAGGGATACCAGATGAGCGTTTGGGCATTCTTAATTTTGCTTCGGCTGCCAAGGTCTTTGGCAGTCATATCGTGAGGGATAAATTTTAACTCCGACTTCGCCTGAATAGCAGCCCCATTTTGCCCTTGTGGCGTAACTGGAATCACACTCCATTCGGTTTCCCGACCATATCCGCTTTCAGTTCCCACCCAACGCACATCCGGTCCCATGATTGCAATCGCCGCTTGCGGTTGGAGCTCTCGGATCACTTTATAATATCCCTGCCAATCATAAACCTGACGCTTACTGTTGGGACCTTCGCCGCAGGCGCCATCAAACCAGACTTCAGCAACTGGACCATAATTCGTTAACAATTCCCGAAGCTGGTTTTTGAAATAATCATTATATTTTGGTGAATCGCCATAACATGGTTCATGCCGATCCCAGGGTGAAAGATAGACGCCAAATTTCAAGCCGAATTCCTGACAGGCGTCAGCAACTTCACGGACGACATCTCCTTGACCATTTTTCCAGCGACTGTTTTTCACAGAATGTTCTGTGTATTTGCTAGGCCAAAGGCAAAAGCCATCGTGATGTTTAGTAGTCAGAATGAGCAATTTCATGCCTGCGTCTCTAATGACGTTTGCCCATTGTCGCGCATCAAATTCGGTGGGATTAAAAATAGCTGGATCCTCAGTGCCATCGCCCCACTCACGATCGGTGAAGGTATTGATAGTGAAGTGAACCAACGCCGTCACTTCAAGTTGCTGCCAGGCAAATTGTCGTGCTGAGGGAACGACGTGGGCAGCTTTGGCGATAATTTCCTCCATTGTTTCATTGGGGGAGATAAAAGCAAAGTTTTTGGGCGAATCATCTTTTGCAC
>CAZNDR010000395.1:0-4548 GCA_964571835.1 uncultured Cytophagia bacterium
TAAGAATACTAAAAATAAACCAAGCTAATCATTGGAACAAACCATGAAAAAAGCTCTAATTACTGGTATCTCTGGACAGGACGGTTCTTATCTCACCGAATTGCTACTGGAAAAAGGATATGAAATTACCGGCATTTTGAGACCAGCTTCTGTTTTTACAACTAGCAGAATTGACCACATCTTTAGTGATAAAAAGGTACACGATAAGACTTTGTTTTTATCATGGGGAGACTTGACCGATTCCAGCAATTTGAACCGCATTCTGGAAAAGGTGCAGCCTGACGAGATTTATAATTTAGCTGCCCAATCGCATGTCAAAGTTTCCTTTGAAATCCCTGAGTACACTGCCGAAGTTGATGCGGTGGGTGTTTTGCGTTTGCTTGATGCCATAAAAGAAACGGGTTTGCGCACCAAATTTTACCAAGCCTCCACCAGTGAGTTGTTCGGTAAAGTTCAAGAAATTCCGCAAACAGAGAAAACACCCTTTTATCCCAGAAGTCCTTATGCAGCAGCCAAGAGCTATGCATACTGGATTGTCGTAAATTACCGTGAGGCTTATAATCTTTTCGCCTGCAATGGCATTCTATTTAACCATGAATCGCCGCGGCGAGGAGAAACTTTTATCACCCGCAAAATAACCTTAGCCGCGTGTCGGATTAAATTGGGATTGCAGGACAAACTCATTTTGGGCAATTTGAATGCCCAACGCGATTGGGGTTACGCGCCGGATTATGTGGAGGCCATGTGGCTAATGTTGCAGCAAGATAAGCCAGATGATTACGTCATCGCTACCAATGAAACGCACCGTGTTCGAGAATTTTGTGAAGTCGCCTTTAAAGAAGTGGGGATTGAATTAGATTGGAAAGGCAAAGGCGTCGACGAAAAAGGTCTGGATGCTCAAACTGGCACTGTTGTTATCGAGGTGCATCCGCGTTATTTCCGCCCGACTGAAGTTGACTTGTTGCAGGGTAATCCTGAAAAAGCAAAACGACAACTCAACTGGCGCCCCAAAACCAAGTTTAAAGATTTGATCAAAATAATGGTGCAAGCCGATTGGGAAAAAGCTAATCAAGAGCTGAAATATGGAAAAAAATTCTAAAATTTACCTCGCTGGTCATACAGGAATGGTGGGCTCGGCACTTTTGCGCAAACTCAAAGCGTTGGGATATATAAATTTGGTTTTCCGAGCGCTCGATGAACTGGATTTGCGAAATCAGTTCCAGACTGAAAATTTTATCAAGGCCGAACAGCCGCAATACATTTTTTTAGCCGCAGCAAAGGTCGGCGGTATTCATGCTAATAGCACCTATCCGGCAGAATTCATATACGATAATTTGATGATTGAAACTAATATAATCCATGCCGCTTATAAATATGGCGTGAAAAAATTGTTGTTTCTGGGCAGTTCCTGTATCTATCCCAAATTAGCGCCGCAGCCAATAAAAGAAGAATACCTGCTGACTGACGTTTTAGAGCCAACCAATGAACCCTATGCTATCGCTAAAATTACCGGCATTGAACTCTGCAAATTTTATAGAAAACAATACGGCTGCAACTTCATTTCTGTGATGCCGACTAATTTATATGGTATCAATGATAATTTTGATTTGAACACCTCTCATGTACTGCCGGCATTGATCAGAAAATTCCATGAAGCCAAAATCTATCAACAAAAACAGGTGGTCATCTGGGGTAGCGGCGAGCCGAGGCGAGAATTCATGTACGTGGATGATTTAAGTGAAGCCGTGATTTTTTTAATGAACAATTATAATGAAGAAATGCACATCAACGTAGGTGTCGGTGAAGATTTAACCATCAATCAACTGGCCCAGGTGATTCGTTCCATCGTTGGCTGCAAGGCAGAAATCATTCACGATTTATCCAAACCTGACGGCACACCTCAAAAATTACTGGACGTCAGCAGACTTCACTGCTTGGGCTGGAAGCATCAAACATCATTAGCAGAGGGGATCAGGAAAGTTTATGAATGGTACGTCAATAAAAATGCCAAACCTTGATCACGTAATTTTGCCATTGCTTGAAAACTTCACAAATTAGTGGCAAGTTGGCTAATAGTGTATCACATTCAAATCGCCAAAATGGAAATTCATTTTATGGTGTCTTCACACTGTTTACCGTTGAGGTAGTGCATGAGCATGTTTTTGCGCCATAATCAGACCTATAATTTTGATGATAAATTAATCAATAAAATCATTCATGATTCAGCTAATCCGTTGAATATCATTTCAGATATTATTCCCCCATCAAGTGCGGTTCTGGATATTGGCGCTGGCAATGGATTATTAGCTTTGCTGTTTCGGGAAAAAAAGAAATCGATAATTATCGACGGAGTTGAGAAAAATGAACATGCCGCCAGGTTAGCGAGTCCTTATTACAGATATTTTTTTACTGGTGGTGGGCAAGATTATTTCACGCAAGTGAGGGACATTCAATATAATTTCATCATTTTAGCCGATGTCATCGAGCATCTGTTTGATCCATTGGCGCTGTTGAAGCAGCTAACTATTTTTTTGCCTGCTAATTCAAAAATAATTCTATCTGTGCCGAATGTAGCCTTTGGATCGGTCAGATTGTCGCTCTTGAATGGTCGTTTTGATTATGCAGATTCCGGACTATTAGAAAGAACTCATCTGCGCTTTTTTACTTTGAAATCGTTGCAAGATTTGTTTTCACGAGCCTCGCTCAATATTCATAAAACATATTTCTTACAGAGAAATTTTTTGAAAAGTGAAATCAAATTTAAGTTGCATTTGTCGGACATGTTAACTTTTTTAAGAATATGCCATGATGAATTATCTTCAGTCTATCAATTTATCTTTATTTTGTCAAAAGAAAAAAATGACTTGGAAATAATAAAGCAGGGAACTAAAATTAGACACCCGTTTCTCACTTTTTTCAAACACTGGCTAAAATCAAAAAAATATGAAAAAAAATCTGAAACCAAAAGTCAGCATCTGCATTCCAGCTTATGAACAGGTCCATTTTTTTAAAAGAGCTTTGGAGTCCGTTCTAAGTCAAACATACGAAAATTATGAAATCATTATCACTGATGACTCAGCAGATTCTCAAATAGAAGAGGCAATTAAGCAATATCTGCCCAACAGCAAAATTCTTTATTTTAAAAATAAAGTGCACTTAGGAAGTCCAGAAAACTGGAATCATGCAATAAGCAAGGCATCAGGAACCTACATTAAAATTTTGCATCACGATGATTGGTTTCCAGATGAAAATTGCCTTTTAGAATTTGTCCGTTTATTAGACGAAGATGCGTCATGTTGTCTCGCCTTTTCTGCAACGAAGGTTTGCGACACAATGGGAAATGTCAAGCGAATCCATCAGGCCAGTGATATTCAGATTCAAAAGGTAAAAAAAAATCCTGATTACCTTTTTGGGAAAAATCTGATTGGTGCGCCAAGCGCGGCAATTTTCAGACGAGATGTTTTTATTCCTTTCGATAAAAATTTAAAATGGGTTGTTGATGTTGATTTTTATATTTCGGTTTTAAGAAGAAACAGAAATATTGGTTATATCAGCCGACCATTAATTTGCACGACCGATGGCGCTGTTTCTCAAATAACGTATGATCCGAAATTAAGCAGTGTCGAGTTGTTTGAATGGAACTATCTTTATAATAAGATCAGACCTAAAGCAACCTATAAAAATTATAGGTTTTTTTATAAGCTGCTAAGAAAATTTAAAATTTATTCGATGGATCAGTTTGTTTGTCTTAACATATTTAAATCAATTCCAAAAATCATTCGATTCGCTTTATTTCATAATTTGCTTAGATTCTACCTGTTGGTGTTGCCTTATCGACTATTTATTGGCTTATTCTCTTCCGATAGAAAGGCTGAAATGAATGAATAGAAGCATATGGCTGATTTATAATTCAATCGTTTATTTGCCCTTTGAACCTCATAAATCAGTGAGGACAATAAACGCTTTTATAAAGTATTTACGGCAGAGATCTCAATTTAAACAGCAACAAAAATTATCTGACATTACTTTTCTATTGGGAAAAGCGTACCCTTGTTTAGAAGACGCGCATCAGGAAAGTGGCTCCGTTAGAGGGCATTACTTCCATCAGGATCTGTTAATCGCCAGAGAAATTTATAAAAATGCACCCATGCTGCATATTGATATTGGTTCGCGAATTGATGGCTTTGTATCTCATGTAGCTTCATTTAGGAAAATAGAAGTTTTCGATATTCGACCATTAACAACCACTATCACGAATATAATATTCAGATGTGTCGATGTTATGGATAATTTAGATGGGCAGTACTTCAATTATTGTGACTCTTTATCCTGCTTGCATGCATTGGAGCATTTTGGACTTGGTCGGTATGGCGATCCGATCTTATTTGACGGATATATCAAGGGATTGGAAAATATTCATAAATTATTAAAGACGAATGGCAAATTTTATTTATCTGTCCCGATTGGACCTCAGCGCATCGAATTTAATGCCCATCGAGTCTTCTCGGTGAAATATCTACTAATGCTCTTTAACAATAAATTTAGAAT
>CAZNDR010000396.1:0-4547 GCA_964571835.1 uncultured Cytophagia bacterium
GCCTTCCTCGGTGATTGGTTTCAATTCATCCTGAATGTGCAGCGTCAAATGAAAATCATTTTGCCAGTCGCGGTCGAAATAACCGTTTTCAGGAATCAACGGATCCTGTTTGAAAATTTTGAAATTATAGAAATCCTTAAGCAGCCGGTTCAAAACGATAATGTTCGGAGCAATGATGAGAAAGTTACGAGACAGGTCGGATTCAGCTTCATAAAGCTTGTGGAAATAGGACCAGACAAGGGCAAGGCTTAATACTTTTGTTTTTCCCGAACCGGTCGCCATTTTAATCACATACCTGGGCCAACTTTCAGGAAACATACCGGTGCTGATTCTGCTCGACGAATCGAACCGCATCAGTTCAAATTTATCTCTGGCTTTGGCAACCTCATACAGATAAATAATTGATTCAATAGCTTCCCGCTGGGCAAAATAGTATTGAAAAAGATGATCGTTTTTCTTATGAGCATCGGGAATGAACCAAAATTTCAATAATGCTTTTGATGTGTCCGAAGCCCCTGAATAATTGCTATAGCGCCACTCTTTTACTGCCAGCCGAATTTTATAAACCAGTGGCGGGATCAGTTGTTCGTAGGCTTTTTCTTGTAAATCTTGCTGCGACGGCGCCCAGCGGCTATTCGGCTCAAGTATGTCAAAAGGGTTCTGTGAAAATTTATTCATATGTTACTTTGTTTTTGCTTTCTAAAATAGGTAATATTTTTATCACAGATCATCTTTCATTTTCAATCGAATTATTTTTTCAAACTGGAGCTGGGCGACACATCACACGCCAAATCACCGATCACAAATTGAACACCATCCAGCCAATGCTGCAAAATAGCCGCATCCCAAAAAATGTGTTTTTCATGCCCTAATGCGCAATAAAACACCCGACCCTGGCCATACGTTTTGATCCAGCTCATGGCAAAATCACCATCCGTGCGATGAATGCTTTGCTTTCGCATGTCCGTTTTCGTAGTATCGATGGTCAACAACACACGCAAGTTGTCTCTGGAGTAGGGTGCGGTTACCTGGTAAATTTCATCGGTCACTGCAAAAGTTTTTGTTTTAAAAGCGCGCGATAGCGGATGATCTGCTTCTTCCACTTTCAGCGTAACGGTGGAACCCGCGTTCCAGGGATGATTATCAAATCGAGCACCGATGATGTCACCAAACTCTTCCCAATTACGAAAACTGGCGACGCCAGCGTGAATCACTGCCAGCCCTTTTCCGCTTTTCAAAAAATCGACTAAACTTTTTTTCAACAACTGGTCGTAAGCTTCGGCTGTTTGTTTTTCATCAGCAGACAGCGAATCAAAATCTTCCGGCAGAAAAATTTCATTGTTGGTATTATTAAAGATTACCGCATCGAATTGGCTCAATTTTTCCGGTTCAAAATAAGCAGCATCATCGCTGACAACCACTTTAAACGCTCCTGATTTTGAGCCCATTAATTCAAACGCTTTTTGACCAAACGGGATCACCTGGTGTTGATAGCCCCAAGAACGCGAAAAGACCAGCACCGCCCTTTCCTGTTTTGGCTGTACTGACGGGCTGGCTGGCGCTGCCTCATAAATTTTTTTGATATCTTCTTCTGTAGGAATCCAGAAACGGCTGTCGGCTGTTTGCTTCTTCGAGCTGCAAGCCAGGCAGATTAGCAGAAATAAAATTAACGACACATTGGCGATTTTCATTGTTAACCCTTTCTCAATAAGTTTTAAAGGTGCCAGGGGCTACGATAGGAACGCGACAACATTTGGTTAGCTGCCTCATCCCTGATAAATTGCTCACAAATCGGATCCCATTTCAAGCGCCGCTCAGTGAGCATGGCGAGGTAGCCCAAAATACAAACCGAGGCAGAACGATGACCGATTTCCACCGGCGCTACGGTTTCGCGGCGGGAACGAATGCAGTCAATAAAATTTTTCTTGTGATTGTCACTTTTGTAAACATGAATTTCATTTGGTTCAATCTTTGAATTTAACAAAGAAGCTGGCGAGGCATCCACTGTCCAGCGACGGACGTGCACCCAGCCTTCAGTACCCTCAAACACGATGCCTTCTTTGTTTCTTTCATTTTCAGTGCAAATCATTTTGACACCATTATCGTACCAGTATTCAATTTCAAAAGCGCCGTGCACATCCCAGCTGCCGTTTGGCGAATATTCAGCCTTGCCTTTTATTTCGATCGGACCGGAGCGCTCTTTTCCCATTCCCCAATGGGCGATATCAAGATGGTGCGATCCCCAGCCGGTGATCATGCCACAACAATACTCCGAGACGCGAAGCCAGCCCGGGCGGTCATAGCTTTTTTGCGGATGAACCCGCGCCTCGACATAAGGAACATACGGCGCTGGTCCGAGCCACATATCATAATTCAGCTCATTGGGAACTGAGGTGGGCGGATGAACTCCGGTAAAAGGATCTTTGCCAAAGCCTATTTTGATGGTATGCAATTTTCCGATTCTGCCATTTAATACTAATTCGACGGCAAAACGAAAGTTGGCATCCGAACGCTGCATGCTGCCCACTTGCAGCACACGGTTGTATTTTTTTACCGTATCGCTCAATTTCCGTCCTTCAGGAATGGTCAACGTTAGCGGCTTTTCCAAGAAAATATCTTTGCCCGCCTGTGCCGCGGCAATGGCTGGCAGCGCATGCCAATGATCGGGCGTGACAATCATCACTGCATCAATATCACTCCGAGCGATCACTTCGCGAAAATCTTCATAAGCCGAACAACCTTTATAGCGGCCTTTTTCTTGTTTCGCCTGGTAATAATTCTCTACATAATTTTTTGCATTTTCCAGCCGCCACGAATCAACGTCACATACTGCCACGACTTGAATATCATCAAATTGTATAATATCTTGCAAATCGCTCATGCCCATCCGGCCAACGCCAATGCAACCGATGGTGATTCTGTTGTGGGGAGCTGAATTCCCCTTAAGTTTGGCGGGGATCAAATATGGTGCACTCATAGCCAGCGCTGTTGCCTTAATTGACTTTGTTAGAAATTGGCGGCGATTTTGGACTTCATTGAATTTAAAAGCTGTGGGCGTCATTTTTTCCCCCCTCAATTGCTATGCCACTGGACATTTATGGTCGGCTGGGAAACGAAGTTCGACCAAAACAATTCTGCCTCGTCGCGGCTGATTTTTCCGTCATAGACGATCACGCGGTATTTTCGCACATAATTTTCCCCGGGCTTTATTTCCCAATCAGCATAAACTACCGGGCAAAAGCCAAAAAACACCTCTCCCTGCGGCCAGATGCGCAGCGGTTCCGGGTATTCGTGATTGTCGGGATGGCTGATAAAAAGAATTCCAGCCTCACCGTGATCTGTTTTGCCAGAAATATTGCACCAGCGAGCGCGCGTACCATTACCATCTTTGCGGGTTTTGCCTTCGGAAGTCACATAATCGCTGTTTGTTTCATTCCAATCTGCCGTGCCTCGAAAGCCAAAACCGCCGTAGCGATATTGCAGAATTTTCAGTGGGCTTTCAGACGCACAACTCTGGCAAGTGGTGAAATCCCAGAGCCAAAATTTTGTGTTGCCTTGAGTCTGCGCATAGCAGCGAATTTGCCAAATTTCATTGAGGGCAATTTTTTCACCAGCAACCGAATCAAAAACTACAAACTGATGTTCTGCCTCAAATCCACCAAAAACTTCGCCACTCATAAGCGTTTTGAAATTGACGAAACGAACTGTTCCCTGTTGCTCTTTTAAATTCCAAAAATCGACTGGTCGACCTTCAAACTCAGTTTTGGTCCAGGGATTCCAGAAGCCGAGATGATGCAGATGGTCGCTGGGATGAATGCGGGTTAAGGCTGTGCCTCGGGGTGACCAGATGGGATGAATAAAGCCGCTTCGCTCATAATAAGTCTGCTCACCAGCAGGCGCAGGCATAAGCGCATATTGATAGCGCAGCACTTTTTGATTGTGGTAGTGAACCTCCAGCGCCTCTGAATCCATACCAATATGAACTAAGGATTTTGGAGTATCAGTTCCACTGACCAGCTCGTAAAGCTGCTTTTCTCCGGAGGTCATTTTTTCAGGCAATAACCAGCAGAGTTGGGGCGAGGCCGTTTGTACCAGTTGCGCTGCCATCATGGCGCGCCCTGTTTCAGTTATTCTTTCTAAATGGAAATTTCCAGCCGCCATAAATGAAAGTAGCTTATTTTCTAACGGCAAAAAAACCGGTGTGTTGGGCGCCATAGCCTGGTTAGCCGTTATCGTTATGGTTGCCATGGTTTCACCTGCCAGGGATATCTTGTGAAAAGTGACTGTTAAAAAGAAGAGAAAGATAGTTTTTGAAAATAGAATAAAGTAGATTCTCATCGTTCAACTCGCGTTATCGTTGTGCTAGCATTCTTAATGAATTTAGAAAATTTAAAATAAAAGCAATTCACTCTAAATAAGATTAATAAAAACTTCTTCAATATATCAGATTCATTCATTTTATGCAAGGAAAATTTATGGTCAGTCGATGAACGTGTCGTTGGTAAAGGAAAATGGATGCCATCGCCTGATGTTTAAGAGGGAGTAGC
>CAZNDR010000397.1:0-4547 GCA_964571835.1 uncultured Cytophagia bacterium
CATGGACAGTGAGAAATTATATTAAATATCACAAATTCTATTTTATAACCGCAGAGGGGGGACACTCATTCTATGGGGCAAATGTGCCCTGGTTTGATGTAAGTAACCGCAACAATTATGAAATTCCTGATGACATAAAAAGAAAAATGGAGGGACTTCCAGAAAAAGAAAAAGATGAAATCCTAAAAAAGGAATCAATAAAATTTATTACCAAAACACCGTTTCAATTTCTGAAATTGTATGTAAAAAAGTTTATTAATTTTTGGCGCTTTTATCCACAGCCAATTAGCCAAAATAAAGATACGACTGATTTAAATAAATTGGTCAGTGTAATATTTTACAGTGTGCTTATTCCCTTCTCTTTAGTAGGAATGTTAGTATTAATAAAAAATTGGAAACAATATTATATTCTTTATGCGACAATTTTTTCCTTTGATGTCGGCTATTCCTTTTTTGGCACGACAGTGCGATATCGATTGCCAGTAGAACCATATCTGATTATTTTTTCAGCGATAGGTTTTTTAATTTCTTTAGATTTTCTTTATAGAAGAGTGGTTAAAGGCAACGGCAACGTGCCTGAACTTTAAGGCTTGGGCTTTACAAGCGGGCTTCTTAACCATGTTACCAGATAAAAAAAATGAATTGTGTTCATCTATCATCAGCTTTTTATTAAATAGAGCGACAACTAAAATTTCCCTTTTGAAGCACTAATAATTCAGACAATGTCAGGTGTTGATTTGGTTTTCGATTTCATATTTCAAAATATTTTGGCCGTAATCCAATAGCGAAGCAGTTTGGTGATGGCGACTTTTTGAGTTAAGGACGAATTTTAATGTTTTCTAGTACCAAAGGCATTTTTTTCCTTGTTGTATGCGTGCTCGTCGTTTTAGCATTAGCTATCGTCAAAAGCAGAAGAAGATTTTTGTTGATGCTGTTGATGCTATTTTTCCCATTTTCAGCGGGCTTAATTTTCTATAATTATCATGGTATAATGCTCACTGATTTTCCGTTGTTGGTTTTATTTATCATTCTGCTGACTGAGAAAAAGAAATTTCGCTTTGCTAAGGAAGGATATTTCATCTTATTATTAGTTTTATGGGGACTGATCACTTCTGTCAATGCTTCGCATCAGGGCAACGCGATAAGTGAATCACTGAGATTTTTGCGCGGCATATTAGTATTTTGGGTAGTAACAAATGCCGTCAGATCTCCAAAAGATCTCCAGGTAACGCTGAATGCTATTTTGGGAGGCCTGCTATTTCAAGGCTTGATAGCAGCATATCAGTGGCGCATTGGACCAGTTGGTTTAGGTTTTTTGGGTGAAGCGTTTTATGCAGGTTGCTGGAGAACGCGCGGGACTTTTTCTCATGAGAGCTATTTTGGAAATTATTTGATAATGTTAGTACCTATCGTTTTTAGATTGTTCGTGTTTTATAGACCAGCCTCCATCAAATTAGCCAAAGCGCATTTACGAAAATATGGCGTAATACTGATTTTGGGAGTGTTAGCTTTATTTACCTCCATGACCAGAGGACCGTGGGTAAGTTTTGTTCTATCGATAGGGATAATGATAGGATACAGCCTGTTTAAAAAAAAGTTGAGGCCGAGAGTTATGGCGCCTCTTATTATTGCGATGTTAGGAGCAATAGTCTTTTTGCTTCGTTATTTGCCGAATATTCTTTCTCAGTTTGGAGAAGATAGGATGCAGACTGCCAGTATTCGTATGCCACTAAACAAAGTTGCGGTTGAAGTCATAAAGAGCAATCCAGTTTTTGGCGTAGGAATGGGCAACTATACCTTGATTTGTGGGCAATATGTAAAACCTGAACAATTTACCGCTATACCAGAATATCATTTAAAACAATTATATTGGGATTGCGTTCACAATTCATTCCTTTTAGTGGTAGCTGAAAGCGGAATAGTGGGAGGCTTTTTATTTCTGGGATTCTTTATCATGATCATGATAAAGATTAAGCGGTTATTAACTATAATTGTCAATCCCTTTCTTATGAATTTGACCATTGGGGTGGCGACAGGATTGCTTGGCATTTTCATAGCATTTCAGGTCAGCCCAGATATTCGAATTCATCAAATCAATGTGCTTTTTTTTCTAATGGCAAGTTTGATATTGGTCATTGAGAAATTACATAATATTCAAAATCAGCAAATAAAGTTCAAAACAATGAAGATAAATAGGGAGATTAAATATCATGAGAATTTTGGGCATATTCGATGATCACAATTGTGGTGTAGCTATTATTGAAGATGGCAAGATAATTTTTGCTATTGAGGAAGAACGCCTATCCCGAATAAAATTACATAATGGTAATACAAAAGACGGGCCACCGTTACGAAGTATCGCTGCCGCATTGCAATGGACAAAAAGCGATAGGTCTAATATTGATCGGATTGCTGTGGCGATCGCGCCTCCAGCAGAATTACAAAAATATGTCTTTAATGATTTATTTAAGAAACAAAAAAATTGGAGATGGATCAAAGCCTCTTTGATGGGAAACATCACCTGGGATCCGTATTTTCCATTTTATCCATATTGGTATAATCACTCAAGAATTAAGCGAGTAAAGAAAATGCTAAAAGCATTTAATTTGCAGGATATACCTATTGATTTGGTCGATCACCATACTGCTCATGCCGCTTCGGCTTTTTATACTGGCGGAAAATTAAATGCAGAGATTATCACTCTTGATGGACAGGGTGATGGTGAGGCGGGTGCTTATTTTCGCGGCCAAGAGGGGCGCTTAAAAAGGATGATGTCTGTGCCCTCCTATCATAGCATTGGACTTTTTTACAATTTTATTACCTGGCTGCTTGGCTACAAACCAAATCGTCACGAAGGAAAAATAACTGGATTAGCTGCTTTTGGTGACTATTTAAAAAGTGAGGCATTATTTAACCAGTTATTTAGTATTGAAAAGACCGATTTCCGCTATAATTTGGCAGAAAAGATTTTCCAACACCCTTACCCCCATCGCAGTAATTATCCTTACTTCAAAAAGCAAATTGAAGATAGAATAAACGGGTTATCGGCGGAAGATGTCGCCGCTGGCATTCAGCATATTGCTGAACAAATGGTGACCAAATTTGTTGATGCAGCTTTAGTTGGATTGGAAAAAAGCGATTTACGAGTTGCCGGTGGCGTTTTTGCTAATGTTAGGATAAATCAAAAAGTTGCCGAATTGGATCGCGTCAAATCGATGTACATTTTCCCAGCCATGGGAGATGGCGGCTTGTGTAGCGGCGCTGCGCTATATTCATATTACCAGCAACTGCCTTGTGGCGTTGAAAATAAAGAGATTCCCAGACAACATGACGTATATTTGGGTCCAGAGTATTCAGATGACGAGATCCTGGCGGCTATTAAAAAAGAAAATTTGCGCTTTGAATATTTTAAAAACATTGAAGAAAAAATTGCTGACCTGCTAGCCGCCGGAAAAGTGGTCGCCAGGTTCGACGGGAGAATGGAATATGGCCCGCGGGCATTAGGAAATCGGTCGATCTTGTATCAGGCGACAGACCCTACCGTCAATGATTGGCTTAATGAAAGATTAAATCGCACTGAATTTATGCCTTTTGCACCAGCATCTCTTTTCGAGGATAGGCATAAATGCTATAAAAATGTTGGCGAAAATTTTTTTCCAGCAATGTTTATGACCATTACTTTTGATTGCACAGAAGAACTCAAGCGCACCTGTCCCGCTGTGGTTCACATTGATAGCACTGCTAGACCACAGTTAGTCACAGAGAACTCAAATCCCAGCTTTTATAAAATTATTAAAGAGTACAAAAAACGAACTGGCTTGCTTAGCATCATTAATACAAGCTTCAATATGCATGAAGAGCCAATTGTCTGCACACCTTTTGACGCTATACGCGCCTTTAATTTAGGTCATTTGGATTATTTAGCCATGAGCGATTTTTTAGTGCATCCGAAGGAACAATAAGATTAAATGAAAACTGGAGTCAAAAAAAATACCTACTTTGTTTCCATCGGCCAAATTTCAAAAATGCTTCTGGCAGTGGTGCTGTTTCCGTTTGCCACAAGATTTTTAGGACCAGATGGATTTGCTAATTATGCGTTAGCTTCAACCATCATGTATTTTGTGTTCCTTTTTAATGACTTAGGAATGAATACCTATCTCACTCGAGAAGTGGCTAAAGACATTTCTCGAGGCACTGAATATTATGCTCATATCCTGGTTGCTAAAGTGATAATAATTTTCTTTGATGGCCTTTTACTATTTTTCTTTTTGTCGATTATTAATTTTTCAACTCAAGCCAATATGGCAATCATCATTTTTTCTGTTTATGGGATTTTAACCTCTTTGTTCGAGCTAAATTCAGGCCTGTTTCGAGCCCATGAAAGAATGGAGTTTGAAACCCTTTTCACTGTAGTCGAAAAAGTAATTACTACTATTGCTGGAATTTATGTTTTGGTTAATGGCTGGGGATTAAACGCTTTTTGTCTGGTTTTTGTCTTCGGTGGTTTATTAAGCTTTATAATTAGTACTTTTTTGGCAGGCAAGTAT
>CAZNDR010000398.1:0-4546 GCA_964571835.1 uncultured Cytophagia bacterium
ATACTATATATTATAAGGTGTGTGCTTGAGAGGTTGACTTTTTTGAAGAGACTTCATTGGTCCGCTTACATTGGCACGGAAGGTAGCTATTAGAAAGCGACTATTCCAATGCTGCCTATTAAAAATGAGCTCTCGAGCTATGAATTTTGTTTTGCCAATCATGCATCAAAAAATGACAGAAAAGCCTGTCCTAATCTTATTTTTCATCTTTCCTGATTTCGCGTTCAGTCGTTTCCAAAAAAAGAATTAATTTAAAGCCTTCAATTTTTCTGTTCTGGCAAAGTTGATGTTAAAATCTAGAGGGGAAAAATTTCTAAGGAATTTTTTTTAACTGGGAAGGAGGTGATACCTTTACTTTAGCTCATTTTTGATATTTATTATCTTATTTTAAAAGCAGCTTAAACCAAATTTACAAGAAGGAGAAATCGTCATATCAAAGAAAACAATTTTTGTCGTAATGATTTTATTGATAAGCGTACTTGCCCTGGCTCAGGTCCCCCAACACAAATCAATTATCAAGGATATTTAACGAGCAGCACTGGCACGCCAATAACGACAACAACGCCACTGGAAATGACATTCAAGCTGTACAGCTCACCTGTCATAGTGGAACATCTGTGGGAAGCGACTTATGATGTCGTTGTTGTCGAACGTAAAATTAATGTCATCTTAGGCAAACCGAACAATTGGGGCAATCCAAAAGAGATTCCCTTTACTGTTTTTGATGGCAGCACAAAATATTTAGGTTTAAAAGTCGGCACCGATCCAGATATGACACCGCGCAAAGAAATCGTGAGCGTCGCTTATGCTTACCATCAAATGACGCGGAAAATTTGGATAGCAAGGATGATTCTCAATTTGTCCAAAAAGAGGAAGCCAATTCTGTCTCTTCAAACATGATTCAAAACAATGCAGTAACCACTGCCAAAGTTACGCCGGATTTGGTGAGCAGCGTCGATGGCGTGAGCAATGATGGCGGTAATATTGATTTGGTAGCAGGCGCAAATATCACCATTACCCCGGATGATGCCAACAATCGAATTACTATCGCTGCTACCGCCGCAAGCGGGGATAATCTAGGCAATCACACGGCGACGCAAAACATCAAACTTAATGATAAGTACCTTTCCAATGATGGCGGCAATGAAGGAATCCGCGTGTACAACGACGGGCATGTGGATGCTTGTGGTTACCTCTATTCTACCTCCTATATTGCCGCACAAACACACTTGCAGGCAAAAGATGGAACTATTAGAACAGGGGAACCTACTTCTGCTTATAGTAATGGCGATATAGCTGCTGATGACGTTATACTGGCTGATGATTGTGTCTTCGGCTACGGAGGTGGGACATCAGGTTATGGAGTCTATGGAAAAAAGGGTTCAAATTATGGTTATATAGGAAGCTCTTCTTACGGTGTCTACGGCAATTCAACTTCGGCATCTGGCTAGGGAGTATATGGAAAAAATAGCAACTATTATGGTGGGTATTTTGAAGGAAATTCTGGCATATATGCAACAGCAAGCAATCTTTAGGGAATTTGGGCATCTGGGCTAAACACGGCTGGTTATTTTCAAAGCACAATAAGAGGAATTTATGCTACTGGTGGTACCTGGGCAGGATATTTTCAAGGCAATGCACGTATTACTGGATCGCACCCATCATACGGTCTTACCCAGATGGACCATCCTTTCGATCTAGCCAATAAATATTTGAATCATTCGTTCGTCGTGTCGCCAGACATGAAAAATGTTTACGACGGCGTGGTAACTCTTGACAGCAATGGTGAAGCCATAGTCACCTTGCCCGACTGGTTCGAGGCTATTAACAAGGATTTGCGTTATCAACTAACTTGTATTGGCGCTTTTGCTCAAATCTATATTGCTGAAAAAGTCCAAAATAATCGCTTTAAAATTGCTGGCGGAAAACCAGGGATGGAAATATCCTGGCAGGTGACAGGTATCCGCAACGATGTTTTTGCCCAACAGCATCGCGTTCAAGTTGAACAGGAGAAAACGGGCGATGAACGGGGAAAATATTTACATCCTTTAGAACATAATGTTTCGGAATCATTGGGCATTGGCTACGAAGAAAAAATGAGAATGCTAGAAGAAGCAAAAAGAATAGAGCAAGAAAACAAACGCATTGAAGATGTGCATCGTCAAATGGAAAAAGTACAAGCAGAAGAATTACAAAAATCACAAACAAAATGAGCTTGTACCATATTCATTTTTCAAAATCCTCTTCCTAATCAGTTAACTAAAAGAGAAGAACATGAATAAATATAAAAGATGGCTGGCGATGGCCGTGTTTTTTCCGATTTTTTTTATCTTCATAAAATTTGGGGCAGCCGACATCAAATCCCTCGCTACTTATTTAATAAAAAAGGATGTCGTAGACATGGGCGGCGCTCCTTCTCTATCGACCAATTACCAATTGGTCGATGCTATCGGGCAACCGGGCAGCCTTGGAGACGCCACCAGCACCAACTACCGAGAATCATCCGGCTTTTTCTCTGGTGAAGGTGGTGCGCCCATAACTCCAATGCTTTCAGTGTCGCCGACAACTTTGGATTTTGGTATTAGCACTAACAGCTTATCCTTGCTTATTGCCAACGTTGGCAGCGGAACGCTAACCTGGACGATAACGGAAAGTCCGGATAAGCCGTGGCTCACGTCAATAACACCTGCCAGCGGTTCGGGAAATGCCACTGTTACTGTGACAGTGGACAGAGCTTTCTTAATCGGCAATAGCGACACGGGAACGCTGGCAGTAACGTCAAATGGTGGAGATGTTAACGTGGCCGTGCTCATAAGTAAACCGCCAGTGGGCAGCGTTGTCATCAGCGCGCCAAATTTAGCGGGCGCCAGTGGAACGATCGATGTACCCATTGACGTATCTGATTTAACCGGTAAAAATGTGGTTGGTCTAACGATTACGGTGGAAACACAAACCAGTGTCTTAACGCCGACCGGCGCGACCACAACAGGCACGATCTTAGCTGCCTGGGGCAGTGTGTTCACTAATATTGTCGGTGGGCAAATTACCATTTCCGGCGCAGATGTTAATCCTTTGAGCGGGAGCGGCACATTGATTACTTTGCAGTATCAAGCGACGTGTGTTGGCGTTGGGTCGACTTCGCCCATTCACTTTGTTAGCGCGGTATTGAACGAAGAGGATCCTCCCTGTATAACGCAAGATGGTTCGTTCACCTGTGCTGCCGGCCTCAACGTGTCTGGAAAAGTGCTTTATCACCAGAATTCAAACCCGGTTGATAATGCAACGATCACGTTAGACGGTTATGCAGAAACTACGGCTATCGATGGTTCGTTTGCTTTCACTGCTATTCCGGGCGGCAATTTAACGTTGACGCCGACTAAAGACGCTGATCTGGGCAATAGCATCAGTGCGTTTGACGCCTCGATGATTTTGCGTTATTCGGTGGGATTAATCACGCTGACACCTTATCAGTTGCTGGCTGCTGACGTCTCGGGAAATGGCAGCGTTTCCGCTTATGACGCCTCGTTCATTTTAAGATATACCGTGGGCTTGATAAATCTTTCCCGGTTGGAGACGATTGGAGATTTGTACCAAACAGTTTTGCCATTGATTTAACCAATTGGAGTACGGCGCCGAAGAGCATCAGCTACGCTCCTCTAAATTCAGATCAAGCGGATCAGGATTTTAAGGGGATAGTTTTCGGAGATGTTTCTGGCAACTGGTCGCTTTTGGGATTGGCAAAAAATATTGTCGGCAACGCTTCAATTGAATTTGGAGAGGCAACACACCTTTCCCAGAAAAAATTTGCCGTTCCAATAAAAGCAAAAGTATCAGGTGAGATGTTTTCCACCGAGATAGCAGTTCAATTTGAGACTGACGTTTTAAACTTAACAGAGATTAAACTGGATGAAAAATTTTCCGACTACTCTGAAGCTCACAACTTGAACGATGGTGTGTTGTCGATTTCGTTAGCTGGAATGAAACCTGTTGTTTCAATTGCTGATTTAATTTCGCTGACGTTTGAAGCTAAAGATCCGGAAGCAAAACATTCAACCGTTTTGAGCATGTTAGAAGCGACTATGAATGAAGGTCAAATTTCGGTAAATATTTCTAAGGGAAGCCTGTTGTTGCAGCCGGCACTGTCGACAACGCATCAACTGGAACAGAATTATCCCAATCCCTTTAATCCGACCACGACTATTGGCTACAGTTTGGCGCGGCCCGCCGAAGTCAGGCTGACGATTTTTGATGTGAATGGCAAAGAAGTGAAACAATTGGTGCACGAGACAAAACCAGCAGGATATTATTTAGCTGAGAGGGATACAACAGATAAGCAGGGTATGGCTGTTTCATCAGGTATTTATTTTTACCGCATTCAAATTCTGGAAAGCGAAGCGGGCAAGCAACCATTTGCTAATGTCAAAAAAATGGTTTTGACAAAATGAGAACTCGACCCGCAAAACTGGACCGCAGATAGAAATAGTTAGACTTAAAAATACTATCTGCGGCTTCAGTTTTAAGCGCTTTGGTTGTTGCTGGTTTTAGC
>CAZNDR010000399.1:0-4543 GCA_964571835.1 uncultured Cytophagia bacterium
GTCGATATCTCTGATTCCTTCAGGAATTGTCGGATAAACCTTAAACAAATCATCTAAATAAGATTTTTGTTCTACGTCATCGATACTCAATTTCGTCCCATAATTCATTTGCTATCCAATTGGTATGAGCATAAGTCAAATTTTGAAATCAGAGCCATTTTGATAAAATAGTAAAATAGTCATCACCCATCTGCTAACGTTAGGTTCTTTTTTCATCCAAGATTATCTTTTTTCTTTAAATTTGATAACAATATATAAAGCAATAATTTGAAAATCAAGTGAAAAATTTTATTGTCCTAAGCTTCGGTCGCTGAGGCAAAACAAACTATGCCCTTGTTTGATAATATAGCATGACACCCAAACTGTTTAATTTCCAATTTCGAGTTTAAAAAATATTCTCCAGATTGAGCCTCAGCCTCGGTATTCCAGCGCTGATTGAGCCATCACAATTTAGGCAATATATCTCTTGACATTTTGACAGAACAATACTATATTTATCCCGCATTTTGATCTGATTTTTAAATACAACTGGAAAATCCTTCCTAAAACAAAACTATGGCTAAATTTGAATTAATATCTGATTATAAGCCAACCGGTGACCAGCCACGTGCTATTGAGGAGTTGACTGCGGGGCTAAGACGCGGCGATACTTATCAGACTTTATTGGGAGTCACTGGCAGCGGAAAAACTTATACCATGGCCAACGTGATCGCTAACATTGGCAAGCCAACGCTGGTCCTGTCACACAATAAAACACTTGCTGCCCAACTTTACGGCGAATTCAAAGGATTTTTTCCCAACAATGCCGTCGAATATTTTATCAGCTACTATGACTACTATCAACCTGAAGCCTACGTGCCGGCCACTGACACATACATTGCCAAAGATACTTCCATCAACGACGAAATTGATCGACTGCGTCTGAAAGCAACCAGCTCGCTGATTGAACGAGATGATGTGGTGATCGTCGCCTCTGTTTCTTGTATTTATGGTCTGGGTTCGCCCGAAGATTACAAAGACATCATTTTGGTTCTCAAAAAGGGCGACCGGCTGCCGCGAAATAAAATTTTAACCAAGCTGGTGGACATGCACTATTCCCGAAATGATATCGATTTTTCCCGTGGCACTTTTCGCGTTCGCGGCGATGTTATTGAAGTGATTCCCGCTTATGAGGAAGAAGGCGTGCGGATCGAGATGTTCGGCGATGAAGTTGAGAATATTTCCATTATTGATATTTTAACGGGTAAGGTTACTGGAACGAGAAACTCAGTTGTCATTTATGCCGCTAAACATTACGTTACCACTCAGCCCAAAATTGAAAAAGCCATCATCGAAATTAAAAAGGAACTGGAGGAACGATTAGCCTGGTTTCGCAAAAATAATAAACTTTTAGAGGCGCAGCGGTTGGAGATGCGTACCAATTATGACCTGGAAATGATGCTGGAAATTGGCTATTGTTCGGGCATTGAAAATTATTCTCGACACTTGACCGGCAGAGCAGAAGGCGAGCGTCCGTATACTTTGTTAGATTTTTTCCCTGACGATTTTCTTGTGTTCATTGATGAATCCCACGTTACCGTATCGCAGGTGCGAGCCATGTATCACGGCGATCGTTCGCGCAAGGAGACATTGGTGGAAAACGGATTCCGTCTCCCTTCAGCACTAGACAATCGTCCGCTCAATTTCCAGGAATTTGAAGCCATGCTGAATCAGGTCATCTTTGTTTCTGCCACACCGGGCGATTACGAACTGGAAAAAAGCGGCGGCGTCGTGGTGGAGCAACTCATCCGCCCTACTGGCTTGATGGAACCAGAAATTGAAGTCCGCCCCATCAAAGGGCAGATTGACGACTTAATTGCTGAAATCAAAACCCGGGCTGAAAACGGAGAGCGGGTTTTGGTAACCACACTCACTAAACGGATGGCAGAAGATTTAGCCGACTATTTGGCGGAAATGAAAGTGCGGGTGCGTTACTTGCATTCGGAAATTGAGGCCTTAGATCGCGTACAAATTCTCCGCGATTTGCGCTTAGCTGAATTTGACGTGCTGGTAGGCATCAATTTGTTGCGTGAAGGACTGGACTTACCGGAGGTTTCGCTGGTCGCCGTGCTTGATGCCGACAAAGAAGGCTTTTTGCGTTCCGAAACCTCACTGATGCAGGTCATTGGGCGCGCGGCGCGTAACGTAAACGGAAAAGCAATTTTTTATGCCGATACCATTACCCAATCCATGCAAAAGACAATAGATGAGACAAACCGCCGTCGCCAAATACAACAAGAATACAATAATGAGTTTGGCATCACACCGCAAACAATTTACAAATCTGTTGAAGACGTAATGCGTTCCACCAGAGTCGCTGATGAAAAAGAAGAAAAATGGGGAAGCAAACACAAAAAAAGCCGTCGCCGTGCGGATCGACCACAATCGGCAGTGGAGCAGGCTGAGTTGATTGAAAGACTGGAACAAGAGATGAAACAAGCAGCCAAAAGTCTCGAATTTGAACGGGCTGCAGAGCTGCGCGATGAGATTGAGTGGTTAAAAGACAATTAGTTTGAACATATTTTTTTTGACATGAAAAAAACATGTTTTATGATTTTCGAAAAAAAATAGTTGAAGGTAATTTATTGCTCGGCACCATGGTCACCATCAACTCACCTGAAGTGAGCGAGCTATTGACGCAAATTGGTTTTGACTGGCTATTTTTTGATGCGGAACATGCCCCCTTTTCGACTAGAGATTTGCAATTAATGATTCAAGCTGCTGGCAATACGCCCAGCATTGTTCGATTGGCAACCGCCGCTGAGGTTGACACCAAAAAGGCACTGGATATCGGCGCAGCCGGCATCATCGTCCCCCAGGTCAATTCAGCAGAGCTGGCAGAACAAATAGTGCGCTGGACTCGTTATGCTCCGCAAGGTAGCCGAGGCGTAGGCATTGCTCGGGCTCATGGTTTTGGACTCAAATTTCAGGAATACGTTGACAACGCCAATGAAAAAATCGCCGTTGTCGTTCAAGCTGAACACATTGAAGCGGTCAGGAACATTCAGTCAATTGTCAAAGTAGCGGGAATTGATGCTGTGCTGGTCGGACCGTATGATTTATCAGCCAGCTTGGGAAAAATTGGCCAGATCAACGATCCAGAAGTTGTTCAGGCGATTGATACCGTAACTCAAACCTGCCTGGATGCCAAAGTGCCGCTGGGCATTTTTGGCCTTTCAGCGGCTGCTGTTCAACCGTATATCGAGAAAGGATATTCATTGATTGTTGCCGGTGTTGATACGTTGCTATTGGCGCAGGCAGCTAAAGCTTTAGTATCAGAAATCAAAAATCGCTATCATAACTAATTATATGAATGACCAGTCAAAAAGCTGATTGGGCTAAAGCCCACGTGATTTCGGATTTGATAAGTTTCTCCGCCATAAATGGCGGAGCTATTCATAAAAATGGAATAGCTCCGTTCTTTAGAACGGAGATCTTTTAATTTCCCCACCAATTCTTTGGGCTTTAGCCCTTCAGTTCATTTGGTTTTTTTCAACTGGTCATTCATATTACTTCTATCGCATTGAGGAAGTCTATTTATGCTAATAAAATTATAATTTGAATAAATGGTGAGCGAATTTTATTCATAAAAAATAAATTATTTAAAAGGCGAATAAATGAAAAGACCTATATTTTCTTTGGTGACTTTTGGTTTGCTTTTTTTCTTAGCCATAAGCTGTTCAAAACCACAAACAATTCGACTATGGAATGGCAATGATTTTTCTGGTTGGGAATTTTTTGTCCCTAGCGATACTGTTGAGCTAACAGATGTCTGGTCCATAAAAGAAGGTGTCATTCACTGCAAAGGAATTCCCAGCGGCTACATGCGCACGGAAGCCGATTACGCCAATTTTATTCTAACGCTGGATTGGCGCTGGGTTGAAAAAGAGAGCAATAGCGGCGTTTTGATCCGTGCCCAAGAACCGGATCAGATATGGCCGAACTCTATTGAATGTCAGCTATTGTCTCAGAATGCTGGTGATCTAATAATTATTGGCCCTGGTTCATTGACCGTCGACGGGAAAAAAATCGAAAATACTGAGCGCTACACTATTATTCCCAAAAAACAAACCAGCAATGAGAAACTCATTGGTGAATGGAATAGTTACCAGATTGTTGCCAAAAATAATGAAATCACCTGCTACGTAAATGGCCTGCTGCAGAACCATGCTACGCAGGCTTCCCTGGCCAAAGGGAAAATATGCTTGCAGAGCGAAGGCGCGCCAATCGAATTTCGGAATATTCGGCTGGAGTTACTGGATTGAAATTTGAAGCAACTAAAAAAAATGGACAAGAACCTTAATTCAGCAAAACTTGAGCTGCAAAATGGAGGTCAACAAATGATTTTTTTAACTCAAAAGAATAAGTGAATAAGCTCAATTTCTGCTTTCGCAGATTACAAGTTAATTTTAATTTCTATTTATTAAATGTCTTTGATATGTCCCCTAAAAAATCTAAATCTTGAATTTTCAAATTTATCAGATTCAAATGAATACCAGCATGC
>CAZNDR010000400.1:0-4537 GCA_964571835.1 uncultured Cytophagia bacterium
TTTCCCAAGAGATTTTAAACATCTTATTATTTGTTTTTTTGCACAATTGTTGTGATTGAAAAAGTCAACTATTGAACATGAAAAATAGACACTATATAATCGTCATTGACGATGATCAGGTAATGCGCATTTCCTGTCTAAAAATTTTAGAGAAGGATGGCTACCAAGTACAAACCTTTGAAGATGGGGTAGAAGGATTAGTTGGAATTACAAATAGAAAACCCGATTTATTAGTGGTCGATTTAAAAATGCCAAAACTTGGTGGTATGGAAGTGATAAAACGTGTTCATGAAATTGATCCGGATATTTGTATCGTTGTTATTACCGGCTACGCGACGATTGGCACGGCTGTCGAAGCAATGAAAGGTGGAGCCTATGATTTTTTGCCTAAACCGTTCACTCCGGATGAACTTAGATTGATTGTCAGGCGCGGCATCGAACGACACGATTTGGCACTAAAATCAAAACAATTGAAAAGAGAAAAAGAAGAACTTGAGCGTCGTTTCATTTTGTTTGTATCTCAC
The DNA here is from genome assembly GCA_964571835.1 of uncultured Cytophagia bacterium. Taxonomy (GTDB): domain Bacteria; phylum Zhuqueibacterota; class Zhuqueibacteria; order Thermofontimicrobiales; family Thermofontimicrobiaceae; genus CAZNDR01. The sequence goes on from CAZNDR010000400.1 coordinate 525, forward strand.
CAATTGCAATCTCCATTAGCGGCAGTGCAGCAATACCTTGAAGTATTGTTGCATTTAGAAGACGGTCCTGAAAAGGATCAAATACAAACAGAATGGCTCGCTAAATCGTTAATTCGCCTCAAAGAGCTTTCTGGCATTATCAAAGATTGGCTTACTATTTTGTCAAGGATTGAATCGGGCGATTTAGCAAAATTCTTAAAACCAACTGCTATCCCCCCAATTATCAATAATATTTTGGAAATTTATCGTACGCTTGCTGAGCAAAATCGAATTACTATGATATCAGAGTTGAAAGATGAACTGAGTCCAGTCAAAGGAAATGAAGAATCGCTTAAAATGTTATTCAGCAATTTAATCCACAATGCGATCAAATATAATAAGCCTAATGGTTCATTGCGAATAATTGGCCTTGAGGAAAATGATTATGTTAGCGTTGCAGTCGTTGATAGCGGTATTGGTATTGCGGAAGATAAATTGCCGCTAATTTTTAATGAATTCTACAGAGTGAAAGACGAATCAACAAAAAACATTGGCGGCACTGGCTTAGGCTTATCAATTTGTGAAAAAATAATTAAGGAATTGAATGGCTCAATTCAGGTGGTCAGCAAAAAAGATGTTGGAACTACTTTCACTGTAAAATTGCCAAAATGCAATCGGCCATAAAGGATCATGTCGGTGATATCGTTCTTAAAAATATTTTCTTTAAGGGTGAGGATCTCACTGGTATACGTTGTAATCGTCGGTACAGGAGGATTGATCACTTCTTTTGTTGGCTCTCGCATTGTTAGCTCAACGATTTTAAATCAGGCAAAAAGCAAAGTTCATCATGATATGGACACGGCGCGGATGGTTTATCTTCAGCAACTGGCTGAAATAAAAGAAGCAGTCCATCTGGCTTTTTTTAACCGCGTTATTCCAGCAGAAATCAATCCTAATGAGCGAAAAAAATTGACTGATCATCTGGATAAAATTCGGATTGAATATGGGTTAGATTTTTTGACGTTAACTGATGAAAAGGGACATTCAATTGTGCGTGTGCCTCAACAGGAAAATATTGGTGATGATGTTACGTGGCTGGCGCCGGTCAAATACGCGCTTCAAGGAAATAGCGTGTCATCAACCGAGATTTTTCCTCAGTTGGCTCTAAAGAAGGAAAATGAGGTTTTAATGGAAAAAGCCCTCATTGACATAATTCCCACCGAAAAAGCAAAACCGATATTGGAGACTGAAATGACATCGGGAATGGTTTTGTTAGGTGCCACCCCGGTAAAATTCGATCGACACCGAAAATGGGGCGTTTTATATGGCGGCGTGCTGTTGAATAAAAATTTTAGCATCGTAGATAGAACTTTTCAGATTGTCTATCAAGGCGAAAAATATAATGACTTGAATGTCGGCTCAGTAACTATTTTTTTAGGTGATTTGAGAATTGCCACTACCATTATAAATCGAATGGGCAATAGAGCTGTAGGCACGCGCGTTTCCGAAGAAGTTCGTCGGGCGGTACTGGAAGAAGGAAAATCATGGTCGGATAGAGCTTTTGTGGTCGACTATTGGTACCTTAGCGACTATGAGCCAATTTGTAATCTTGAAAATAAAATAATAGGCATCCTTTATGTCGGGCAGTTAGAAACGGCTTATATCGCTATTCGCAATAAGGTCATTTTTACCTTTTTTATTATTGCTACGATAGGGTTTGTTGTCATTATTCTTATCAGCTATTTTATTACCCGTTCCATCACAAAACCGCTGAGTGAAATGGTTCGCGTAGCTGATTCTATTGCTAACGGGGATCTGGATCATACGATTAAAATCAATTCCCGCGATGAAATTGCCCAATTAGCGGTTGCTTTCAATCGCATGTTATTCAGCTTAAAAAAAATGCAGGCTGAATTGAAAGAGTGGGGAAATACGCTCGAATTAAAAGTTAAGAAAAGGACTGAAGAATTAGCAGCTATGCAAACTACCTTGCTGCAATCGCAGAGGCTGGCATCTTTGGGAAAATTAGCGGCTGGCATTGCTCATGAAATAAATAATCCGCTTGGTGGAATTCTGGTGCTGAGTTCGCTGGTTCTTGAAGAGTTAAAGGAAGACGATCCTCATCGAGAAAATTTGAATGAGGTGATTAAACAGACGATGCGTTGCCGCGACATTGTAAAGGGTTTGCTCCAATTTTCTCGACAAGAGGAAGGAAAGACTGAATACGTAAACGTAAATCATGTCTTAAAAAATACATTATCACTGATCGAAAAACAGGCGCTGTTTCACAATATTAAGGTTAGTAAGCTATTTGCTGAGGAAATTCCTCTAATCTTAGGCGATTCGTCTCAGCTTCAACAAGTTTTTATGAATGTGATTTTAAACGCGGTTCAAGCCATGAAGGAATCGGGAGATCTAACTATTAATACTTATCATGAAAAGAAAAACGATATGGTCACAGTAGAAATTACCGATACCGGCAGCGGCATTCCGGAACAATTTCTCGATCGAATATTTGATCCGTTTTTCACCACAAAAGAAGTGGGCGAAGGTACTGGTTTAGGTTTGGCGATCGCTTATGGAATAATTAGCAAACACCGAGGCAGAATGACAGTAAAAAGCAAAGTCAATGTTGGGACAACCTTCACCATTAAAATTCCTGTTGTCGAGAAAACAACCGCTTAATAATAAAAATTATTGGACAAATGAGCGAGCACAAATTAAAGCTTTTAGTTGTCGATGACGATGAATCAATACGGTTGTCCATGCAACTGCTTTTGCAGAAAGAGGACGTCAAGGCTACCATCATTGATAGCGGAAAAGAGGCGTTACAAAAAATTAGAGAACAGTTTTTCGATTTGGCATTTGTCGATTTAAAGATGCCTGAAGTCAGCGGCCTTGAAGTGCTTAAAGCAATAAAATCTGAATCGCCAGGTACTGAGGTCATTATTTTTACTGGTTTTGGTACGATTAATTCTGCAGTAGAGGCGATGAAACACGGCGCAGCGGATTTTATTCAAAAGCCATTTATGCCAGACAGCATTCGGCGAGTGCTTAGAAAATATAGTAGCAAAAGAAATAATGTGATAACGAATAGCAGCCAACGGTTACAATTTGCCAGAGATGGGCAAATTGAAGATATTATCGGTTCAAGTCCAGAAATGCTGGCGGTTTATGATCTTGTCTACAAAGTTGCGCCGACTGACAGCACAGTTTTGATAAGCGGTGAAACTGGCACGGGCAAAGAGCTGATTGCAAAAGCAATCCATTTTAATAGCCAGCGTAAAGAAAAACCATTTTTGGCAGTCGACTGTTCATCTTTGGTGGAAACGCTGTTTGAGAGTGAACTTTTCGGCCATGTCAAAGGCTCTTTTACCGGTGCGACGGCTACCAAACATGGCAGTTTCGAGCTGGCCAATGGAGGCACTTTTTTTTTCGATGAAATTGGTAATATCTCACTCAATATTCAAGCCAAAATCCTGCGGGCAATACAAGAAAAAGAAATAAAGCGCGTTGGCGATACTCAAATGATTAAAGTGGATGTGCGGGTGATTGCAGCCACTAATAAAGACCTTCGTCTGGCTGTTCAGGAAGGCAGTTTTCGTGAAGATCTTTACTATCGGCTAAGCGTCATTCCGATTCAATTGCCTAGTCTTCGAGAACGTCGCAGCGATATTTTGCCGCTGGCGTTTCATTTTTTAGAAAAGTACAATCAAAAACGCAAAAAAACATTAAAGGGATTTTCCGACGAGGTGAAAAATTATTTTGAAAAATATGATTGGCCTGGCAATGTGCGAGAGTTGGAAAATGTCATCGAGCGTGCGATCGTTATCGAAGAAAAAAAAATTATCACTCCTTCCAGCTTGCCTTCGCATCTAACAGAAAATAAAAGTTATCGTTCAATTGGCAAGACCAATATTAAAAGTCTTGAAGAATTGGAAAAGGCGCATATTATTGATGTTTTGCAAAGCACCAATTGGAACCGCTCCCAGTCTTCAAAGCTTTTAGGAATTGATAGAAAAACGCTGTACGAC
>CAZNDR010000401.1:0-4537 GCA_964571835.1 uncultured Cytophagia bacterium
GCCATTAAGTTGATTGAAAAAGGCAAAGAGCAAATTGAGGCGCAGATAGATGGTGAATCCATTCCTATACAATTGTCTCAGATTGATGGCAGCAACTTGCACTCAATTTTGGTCGGCAATAAGTCTTATGAGATGGAGGTTCAGCGCAATGAGACGGGAATTATGCTTCACTACCGCGGCGAAACTTTTGAGTGCTTTGTTGAAGACGAACGGACAACACGCTTAAAAACTACAATGGGAAAAACATCGTCGCCAATACTGGCAAAGGAAATCTTAGCACCCATGCCTGGCTTAATTGTGGCAATCGAAGTTGAGGCCGGACAGACCGTCAAAAAAGGAAATGGCCTGTTAATTATCGAAGCCATGAAGATGGAAAATGAAATCAAAGCGCCGTGTGAGGCAATTATCAAAGAAATTAAAATCAAAGAAAAGCAAGTAGTGGATAAAAATCAGGTTTTGGTTTTATTGGAATGATATTGTTGAAAGTTTTTATTTTAATCCAGAAGGAAATCACATGAAGAAAACCGGCCGTTGATCATTATTTGACCGCCCCGCTTTGCGATTTTTTCCTTGACAATCAAAACATAAAATTTTATATTACCCACAACAACACAACTTGAATATACCATTAAGCAATTATCCATTTTGCTTGACACAAATTTTGAGTGAACTGAATAGCTTCAACTTTAGAAAAAGCGCTTAACATGGCTTTCGAATTACTCGGGAAAAACAGACAATTTTAGTGGTTCATTAGATTCAAGAAATGAGAACTCCCAATATTATTGAAACTATTCAAATTGCCAACGGCTATCACGTCGGATTTGGCAGTGATGTCGTTGTATTATTTGCAGGCATCAGTCTGCAACAACGCGGAAAAATCGTGTAGTATCTGTTTGCGTCTGGCTCGACGGCAACCTTTGCCATAATCAGACAGCCCCAGCACCTCATCCAATAGTCGCGGCCCAATAATGCCCCTGTCAATCAGACGGCTGGGCAGTTGAGCTACTCGATTCGCCGATCTTTTTCAATTGGGATGCGTCCTGTGCTGGATCTATGACGATGTTTTTTACGCGCAAGTTAGCAGGCAAAGGATTTTGGCGATGAGGAGTACGTTTGGTTGCTTTTTTCCTGTGGCGGTAACTGGACTGTGACTTACCTCTAGGTTCGACCGGCGTCTGATGATATTTTTTGAACCAGACTTACAAAGTCGAAAAAACAAGTTGCTCTTGTTGACAAAACTCGTTTTGCGCCAGTTCACTGGCAAGATATTTTTTGATGGTCGGAAGAGGCAAGTGACTTTGGTCGGCTGACATTCGCTTTATCACCTTCTCTCATTTAGCGTGTAAAAATAACAGAGAAAATATAAGACTTTCTATTGAAATTTGAAAGATGAATTCATCGAAGGGACACAAGTTAAGCAAAACAGGGGAAGCGATATGAAAAAATATCTTTTCTCTTCGGCTATTATTGCAATTTTTTTCCTGATGACTGTTGCCGCCTTTTCGACGGGTTTGGAAAATTTTTATGGTGTATGGGCTAATAAAGACTGCGAGCTGGTAATAACCAGCAAATATTCACTGCTCTTTGAAAGAGCAAATGACTCAATTTTAGCCACCCTCAAACAAATAACTGTAAAGGGCGATAAGATTACTTTTGTTCATTGTACGACAGCAATCTTTGATACCTTAAACAAACAAGCAATAGTCAAAAAGAAAAACTTGCCAAAACAGCAGTGCCATGTTGAAGCCAAATTCGATAAATTAATAATATCAGACAACGGTGAAATAATTGAGGAATTATCTATTTCTGAAAACAAGTTGAAAATTTTAGCAACGCATGGCAGCCGGCACGAATTAGAATTGATTGAAAAAATAACAATTATCGAGCCTTATGAAAAGCCTTTAGCAGAAAGAGATAACATTGGCAGATGTCTGCAGGAATGGGAATTAGGTTCAAAGGATCAAAAATATTTTTTCGGAGTTGCCAAAGGAGCAGTCATCAATACCAATAAACATTCTTACATTTTTTTATTTGCTAAACTATTTTCATGGGAATATATTTATTGTCGGGCAGCACGGATACGGTCCAATAACCAGGGCTCGGTGTTCGCCCAAAACATTCGGCTGATGAAAGATCCTCGAAGCAATCGATTTACCGCCTGGATGGCACATAATAATCTGGAAATGGCAACAAAAAACATCGTCATTAATGACTCACATTTTAATCCGCAGGCTTGTGTTTATGCGGAACAAGTCTTTTATTGGTCGTTAAAATCCTTTGATAAAGATTTAATCGTCATTCATGGCTGCGGTGGCGAAGATTATAAATATGAACGACCAAAAATAAAGGCTAAGAAATTGTTGGAGTGGTTTGAATTCAAAAACTATGCGGACTGATAAAAGCTCATGTCGCCACAAATCGGCCGATAGCCATGTCAGTTTCCTTTTTGCCATCTCTAGTCGCAATCAGATTACCGCGCAAAAATGTCGCTTCAACACAAGCAGTAAAAGTAACTTCTTCAAAGGGAGTATACTTTCCCTGGCATGACATCTTTTCGGCTTTGATAACTTGATCCTGCCACAAATTAACCAAGGTTAAATCAGCATCTTTGCCTTGCCTCAAACTTCCTTTGCTTGATAAATTAGCGAAAGCAGCCGGATTTTGGGAGAGCAAAGCGACGGTTTGCTCTAAATTTAGTCTACCTTTTTTGAATCCTTCTGAAAACAAAAACGGGACGCGGTGTTCAACGCCAGGTATGCCGCTGTACACTTCCCAAAAACTCCAGTGCGATTTTTCTTTTATGGGATTGCAGCCCGCATGATCTGTGCAAACAAAACTAATTGTACCATCGCTCAATCCCTCCCAGAGTGCTTCTCGATCCACAGCGTTTTTTACTGGCGGCGCAGTTTTGAGAAAATTGGCTATGGCTTCATTTTCAAAATCTTGCTGTGTGAAATAAAGATAATGTGGGCAGGTCTCGGCTGTGAAATGTAATCCCTCTAACTGCGCTTTACGAACCATCTCCAAACCCAGTGCTGAGCTCAGGTGAACAATATGAATCCAACAATCAGTCCGTTGGGCAATGTCGATCAACTGTACGATGGCTTTTGCTTCAGCAATATCGTCTCGCGTATCACAGTAGGCGCGCCAGTCATTCATGTCCATGGTTTTATAACGACTTTCTTTATAGCCAATGTAAATTTTGTCCTCAGCATGGACTGCTAGCGGTTTGCCAATTCGGTGAAGCCAAAAAGCAGTTTTTGATAGCTGGTGAAAATTCAACGGCTGAAATGATCTCATGGCGCTGATAAAATAAGCTTTAAAGCCAATGACACCTGCCCTATTAAGCTCCCAAATTTGTTGTTTCACATTTTTGCGGTCGACAAAATCCCTTCCGCTCACGCCGCCCCAAAAAGCATAATCCACTCGACTTTTTCCTTCGATAGCCTTTTGTTTTAAGTACAAATTTTTAGCACTGGTCACTGGCGGCTTGGAAGTGCAAGGCATATCTGCTACAGTTGTCACGCCACCTTGAGCGGCAGCAGTCGAACCAGTCTGAAAAGTTTCCCGATGTTCAAAACCGGGCGTGTTGAAATGAACGTGGGTATCGATCGCACCAGGCATAAGTAGCATAAATTTGCCATCGAAAATTTTCAATTGCGGAGGGAATTGTTGCACTGCTATTTCTTCTTTAAAAAGTTGCCATTTCTCGACGTCAGAAATATCCTGCCAATCAACGTCTGCGTCCAGACAGGGCTCGATGCGCTCAATTTTAGAGTTGAAATAAATATTCACCAACTGCAGACGATTTTGAGCGCTGCTAATGAGGACATTGACGAGAACGTTTTCAGGGTGGGCTTTCATGGCTTAACCTTGAATCCTTCGTTTCAACTATTATCATTATTTTTTTTGCCGTCTACTTTAATTATTTACCAACAAATATTAGCCTTCAGAGTCAAGATTTTTGAAGTTCTCTTTACTATATTCATAGGCTTCGCCGCTCAGCACATGCACATCTTTATTCCATAATTTCCACCCAGCGCAACAATTTTAAGCTGATTTATCATTCTGCGATCCCATTCTCTTCTTATTAGGCAATAACCATTGGCTCAGATGGCTGGTTTTAATGTATAAAATAAAATGGTAATTAGCAACCGAAAAAAAATTGCTAGCCAAAACGATTTGGCAAGCCGACAACTTTACGTTCTTTTGACCATAATTTATTTACAGGAATCGAGCGAAAATAGCAGCAACTACATTTGGATTTTTTTCTCTCAACAAGTATGTTCAGGCTAAGTCCACCATTTAATAATTTGATGTAGGAATATTTTAAACATGACAAAGCTTGGAAACCGCTGAAGCGGCTACTTTTGCCTGCCATAAATTGCTGTCACCCCGCTGGAGCGGCGTGAAAAATCGGTCAAACGACGGATTAATAACTGCTTCAGCAGTTTTAATAGTGCTTAAATTCTCGCCAGTTGACAAATGAATCCTACAAGAATTTATGAAAGGATACACTAAGATATAAATTTAAATA
>CAZNDR010000402.1:0-4533 GCA_964571835.1 uncultured Cytophagia bacterium
CCTTTTGAGGTGACGCCCCAATGTGAATATTTTGGCAGCTGCGGAGGTTGTTTGCTGCAGCACCTAAGTTATGACGAACAGCTGCATCAGAAACAGCGCCAGGTCGAGGAAACATTAGCTCACCTGGGTGGCTTTACCAACCTAAAAGTGGCGCCAATTCTGCCCTCTCCACAATTATTTTATTATCGCAACAAGATGGAATTTTCTTTTTCCGACTACCGCTGGTTGTCAACAAAGGAAATCCATACACAACAAACTGTTGAGAAAAATTTTGCACTGGGATTGCACATTCCGGGCAGATTTGACAAAGTGCTGGATATCACCCATTGTCATCTGCTTTCAGCGCGCAGCAATGACGTGTTAAATTTTCTTCGGCAGTTTTCCAAAAACAGCGCGCTCAAGCCTTACTCCTTTAGCGATTTTTCAGGCTATTGGCGATTTATTGTATTCAGAGAATCGAAAACTTTAGAGCAGTTCATGGTCAATATTGTCACGGCGGACAACCCTGCCGGCGAAAAAATATTATTCAATCTGGCGCAGGCGCTGCAACAAGAATTTCCTTTTATCAGCACGATAGTTCATAACATCAATCGGAAAAAAGCTCAAATCGCTTTTGGTGATGAAGAAAAGATAATTTTCGGCACCGGCTTCATTGAAGAGAATTTGGCGGGTTTGACATTTCGTTTTTCTGCTAATTCATTTTTTCAGACCAATTCTTTGCAAACGAAACGAATGTATCAATTGATTGTTGAGTGGGGCAATTTCCGCAAAGATAACGTGGTTTATGACCTGTACGCCGGCACTGGAAGTATTGGCCTCTTCATTTCCAGGCTGGTAAAAAAAGTGGTCGGTTTTGAGTTAGTTCAACAAGCAATTGATGATGCCAAAATTAATTGCGCCATAAATGAAATCAGCAATTGCCGTTTTATTCAAGGTGATTTGCTCCAATCTTTGACCGATATCTCAAGGGTCATCAACCAGTGCGAAAAGCCAGATGTCGTGATTATCGATCCGCCGCGCTCTGGCATGCATCCCAAATTGCCTGATAAAATCATTCAACTTAATCCCCAAAAAATAATTTATGTCTCCTGTAATCCAGCGACACTTGCCCGGGATTTAAAAATACTTTGTGAACAATACTACCAATTAGTCAGGATTCAGCCCATCGATATGTTTCCTCACACCGCGCATTGTGAGACGGTTGTTTTGTTGGAAAAAATATGATTTGTTTTTTTGTTGATGGCCAGATTTTGTCGTTAAAATAAAAAGCCTGATGGCCAATTCAAAAGAATAGTTTTAAGCCAACAGGCTTTTTTGCCTATAGTGCAGGCAGCGATTTTAATGCGACTTGAATTCCTACAGCAAAACCGAAAAAAAATCACCATAAATCACATTCCAAAATCCATAACTTTTCTGACAATTGGCGGATAAATGATGCTTCAAAAATTCGAAAAACCAAAATAAATTGATTTTGAGTTTCACTCAAAAAATAATAAAAGACATCATTGCAGTTAAGAATTTAAGTATTGATGTATGGCGAATTATTTGTAATCCTCTACAGGCAGACGAAACTGATCCTCTTTGTTGTTTGATTTTTGGAATTTTAAAAATTCAGCTTCTAATTTTTAAATAATTCTTGATAAACTCTCTTAATTAATAAGTTCAGTCTGATTGGATATTTTGGTATTCGGCTCAAAAGCTACTTTGAGCACATCGCTCATCTCCTGCAAGAAATGAAATTTCATTTCTTGGCGAATTTGGTCCGGAATTTCGATCAAATCCTTCTCATTTTTTTGAGGCAAAAGTATTGTCTTGATTCCAGCTCGATGAGCCGCCAGCACTTTTTCCTTAATGCCGCCGACTGGCAGCACATGCCCGCGTAGAGTAATCTCACCGGTCATGGCAATATCATCTCTGACTCGGCGATTTGACAACAACGATAATAAAGCGGTAAATAACGTGATACCGGCTGAAGGCCCATCCTTGGGTACGGCGCCGGCTGGAATGTGAATGTGCAGATCACATTTTTCATAAAAACCGTCATCGATGCTAAAATCTTCGGCATTGGCGCGAATGTAGGAAAGCGCCGCTTCGGCTGATTCTTTCATTACATCGCCAAGTTGCCCGGTCAGCATCAATTTGCCTTTACCGGCCATTTTCGTCGCTTCAATAAACAGAATGTCGCCGCCAACTGCCGTCCAGGCTAAGCCAACCGCAATGCCGGTCTCGCGAATTCGTTCAGCGGTTTCGGAAAAGAATTTTTTCGGGCCGAGATACTCTTCAATTTTTTTGGCAGTAACATTCGTCTTTTTCACTGTGCTAATATCATCGACTAAAGCCACATCTTTAGCGACGCCGCGGCATACGCTGGCGATTTGTCGTTCCAGATTTCTTACGCCAGCTTCTCGCGTGTACGAATTGATCATTAATTTGATGGCAACATTGTTGAACGAAATCATTTTTTTGGTCAAACCATGCTCGGCAATTTGTTTGGGGATGAGAAAGTTGGTAGCAATGTGCACTTTGTCTTCCTCAACATAGCTAGGAATTTCGATGATTTCCATCCTGTCTCGCAAAGCCGGCGGAATCGGCTCGATCATGTTTGCCGTAGCAATAAACATCACTTTGGACAAATCAAAGGTGACTTCAAGATAATGATCGCTGAAGGAAAAATTTTGCTCCGGATCAAGTACTTCCAGCAGTGCTGATGATGGATCTCCGCGAAAATCGGTTCCTAATTTATCTATTTCATCAAGCATGAATACTGGATTGTTAGAACCAGCTTTTTTGATGCCCTGTATTATTCGGCCAGGCAATGCACCAATGTAAGTGCGGCGGTGGCCGCGGATTTCAGCTTCGTCTCTTATTCCACCCAGAGACATGCGGATAAATTTTCTGCCCATGGCTTCGGCAATTGATTTCCCTAACGAAGTCTTGCCCACTCCTGGCGGCCCTACAAAACAAAGAATCGGGCCCTTCATATCCTTTTTAAGTTTGCGCACCGCTAGGTATTCCAAAATCCGCTTCTTAACCTTTTCTAAATTATAATGATCAGCATCCAGTTTTTTCTGCACCGTTTTTATTTTTAAATTGTCTTTGGTGGTAATACTCCAAGGAATGTCGATCAACCATTCCAGATAAGTGCGCGATACGGTGTACTCAGCCGATGAGGGATGCATTTGAGCCAGTCGTTCGAGTTCTTTTTCGGCAACCTTCAAAGCTTCTTTAGGCATTTTGGCTTTTTTAATTTTCTTTTTCAATTCGCTCATTTCGGTGCCATCACCGTCATCGCCCAATTCTTTGTGAATGGCTTTTAATTGCTCGCGCAGGTACATCTCGCGCTGTGTTTTGCCGATTTTATCCTGTATGTCCGATTGAATTTTTTGACCCAATTCTAGTGTCTGCAGTAATTTGTTGATCATGATATTGGCTTTGTTCAACCGGTCGGTAATATCGAAAGTATTTAAAATTTGCTGTTTTTCTTCCAAAGCAATATTTGAAAAAGCGATGGTCATATCCGCCAACATTCCCGGTTCTTTGATATTAGACACCATCACCAGTTGTTCATAGGTAATGTCATTGGACAGATCGACGACTCGTTTAAAGATGTTGCGCAAATTCACTGAGAGAGCTTCCACGCGCGCCGGATCTTTTATCACAATATCTTCATTTTTTATCGGCTCGAAAATCGCTTTGAAATAAGGCGATTCCTGAATATAAGTGATAAGTTTTAATCGGTGTAATCCCTGGATGAGGATAGTTTTACTGCCATCGGGCATATCAATGGTGCGCATAATTTTAGCTGCAGTCCCGACTAACTGTAAATCTTTGCTTTCTGGATCTTCAGTTGAGGCTTTTCTTTGAGAAAGGATAGCTACGATGTTATTGTCTTTGCTGGTTTCAGATAGTAATCTCAATGATTTGTCGCGTGCCACCGTAATTGGCAAAAATTGTTGCGGGAACAGCACTTCGTTTCTTAGTGGTATAATAGGCAAGATTAGAGGGATAGAAGAAGAGAATTCTCTTTTATATTCACTCATATTGATGATTCCTGTTTTTTTCAAATTTGAACATTTATGATGTTTGCATGCTAAATCAGTCAAACTGCTTTCGCAAATTATATGCCATGAAACGAAGCCATTCCATAAGCTGCTGTTAATCAATTTATTAATTGATAAATTTTAGCCTATAGTGTCGCCGATGATGGGGCAAGAATTTTTATTCTTGTCAAAATGACAGAAAAAGTATGCCAGCGGAAATAAAAAAAATGAGAAATTTCTTGAATTTTATTGAATTCTGTTTTATTGTTGCTGCCAAACTTAGTGAATTAAACATGAAAATTTTCTTCATTTCTCCACCCGAATTTTTCCTATTTAAGCTTCAGGCTTTACTGACAATTATTTTAAACAATAAATCTGGAAATAAACGCTTATTAACAATCATTGCGCAAAATACTAATTTGATGAATCCACTTTAGAAGGGGATGAAAAAACTATCCCTTGAATATTAAAAAATAATAAACAATTTTTTTCC
>CAZNDR010000403.1:0-4531 GCA_964571835.1 uncultured Cytophagia bacterium
AACACCTTGCTTAAATTTGCCGAATCAATCAACGCAGTCTATACCACCAATTTACGACGGCGGATTGGTCAAAAATTACAATATAAATTTGGCGCCTACCTGCTCAAGCCAGCTTTTCGCCGGCTAAAAAAAACTTTTGATTATGCAGAATATGGCGGAGTGCCGCTGCTGGGCATAAATGGCGTCGTCATTATTGGACACGGCGGCTCCTCTGCCAAAGCCATCTGTAATGCCATTTTTGAAGCCGAAAAAGTTGTAAAAGAAAATGTGAATGAAAAAATCGAACAAGAACTAACTCGAATCGAAGATATGGTCAAATGATTTCCCACGAGCTGAGAATTAAGTAGCCGCGGACTTAATTGATTGTTTTGCCAATGGCGGCTTTTGCCAATAATGTGGCATTAGCCAATGGAGTCATCACCCGTTCCTGATTTATCAGAATCGGGGTGACATTTCAGCCTTGTCATGCTGAGCGCAGCCGAAACATGGCCTACGTTTTGATATACCCTTAAATTGATTCGACCGAACACATAAGGAGATAAAAGCTAAAGTGCGACACAAATGTTATTCAATGATTACTGGATTAGGCTTTGCAGTACCTAAAAAGACATTAACAAATTTTGACTTAGAGAAAATTGTCGATACTTCTGACGAATGGATAAGAACTCGGACCGGCATGAAAGAACGGCATATTGCCGATGAAGCGACAGCGACTTCTGATTTAGGAACCGAGGCTGCTAAAAAAGCTTTAGCTGATGCTAGTTTCAAAGCAAAGGAATTGGATGCTATTATTTTTGCCACAGTGACGCCAGATACGTTGTTTCCGGCAACCGCTTGTTATGTGCAAAAAAATCTCGGCGCCAGAGATGCCGTAGCTTTTGATATCAACGCCGCCTGCTCTGGTTTCCTATATGGCTTAACCATTGCCGATTCATTAATTAAAGCTGGCACACATAAAAATATACTTGTCATCGGCGCTGAATCGTTGTCAAAAATAACCAATTGGTCGGATCGCAGCACGTGCGTTTTATTTGGTGATGGTGCCGGCGCGGCTGTGGTCCAGCCATCGAATGACAATAGAGGGATATTTTATTCTTCGATTAAAAGTGACGGGCGACTCACCGATTTACTCATTTTGCCCGGCGGTGGCAGCAGAATTCCCACCAGTCATGAATCAATTGACCAAGGACATCATTTTATAAAGATGCAAGGACAGGAAGTCTTCAAACATGCAGTAAAAGCTATGGGTGATATGGCGGCTGAAAGCCTAGAAAAAACCGGCATTTCAGCTGATGAATTAGCACTGTTTATTCCACATCAAGCAAATTCTCGAATCATTCAAGCCACGGCGCGGCGGATCAAGCTATCCGATGATAAAGTCTTTTATAATATAGAAAAATATGGAAATACTTCAGCGGCTTCTATTCCCATTGCGCTCACCGAAGCCAGGGATCAAGGTCGCTTGAAAAAGGGCGATTATTGTCTATTGGTAAGTTTTGGCGGTGGCTTTACCATGGCCTCAGTGTTTCTCAAAATGTAATAAAAAAATTCTTTGCTAAACCACTTCAGCGAATAAGCCCAAAGAGCACCATTTGCTGCAGTCTGAAGCGACAGATAAACCGAAGCAAAGCCAAGCTGAAGCTACTGACAATAATATCATTGAAAATAAAATTTAATTTTTGTTTCGATAAAATGCTAAAAAAAGTTAGTGCCATATCATCCCTGCTTTGTGGATTATATTTGCTTTCCTGCGCAGGGGGGGTGAAGTTGCAGTTTCACCAACCAGCACATATTTCATTAGCTGGCATTAAGCGATTAGCGATTGCACCATGTACTGGCTTAAAGGAAGCATCCCTTTTAGAGGCAAAATTAATCGCCAAATTAGATAGCATCGATTATTATTTTATATTTGATAAAACAGAACTCAAAGATTCGCTGAATCGACATCAGCTTACTTATCAACAAATTGTTGAATCAGATTCGGCTGCCTTAATCGACATTGGCAATCAACTCGATCTTGATGCCATGCTGTTCACAGAATTAAAAGTGCTGGAAGTGGATTTGGAAGCGGTTGGCTCTGAGGATGTTGAACAAAAAGTGTGGACTGGCGATTATGAGCGGAATGAGTCTGGTGAGATCATTGAAGAAGAAAATTCTAATGGTGAAAAGGTAAAAAAGAAGAAACTGAAGGTCAAAATTTTAGAACAGCCGTTTCAGATTCGGACAGCAACCATTGAGGTTTTGTTTAAGTTAATCGATTTTCAATTGGGTTCGATATTCGACAGCTGGGAAATTGTGAGGAACTACGTGGATAATACGCTCATCGGCAAGGAGAGCGAAAATCTCCCCAACGAAAGAGAAATAAAAAATATTCTCATGGATAAAGCTGCCCATTCGTTGGTGGAGCAGCTTGCCCCCCTTGACAAAATTGTCAAACGTCAAGTCGAAACTATCACAGCACAACCTGACAGCGGTGTCATTTATGCCCGCCAGAATGAATGGAACAAGGCGCTGCGCTATTGGAAACAGGTGGAAGTTCACCATCCGGAAAATGCCAAAGTGTTTTATAATTTAGGGCTGGCTTATGAAGCGCAGGGCAACTACAAGATGGCTGAAATAAATTATGTTAAAGCCTCTTTGGTCGATATTGAAAATAAAATGTACCTTAACGCCTTAGAGAATATTCAAAAAATCTGGCTTGAAAAAAGCCAACGAAATTAGCATTCACAGGAAAAGTTAAAATAAATGGGCAAATTGGCTTTTCTTTTCCCCGGGCAGGCGTCGCAATACGTCGGCATGGGAAAAGATTTATATGATAAATATCCGGCTGCAAGGCAGATCTTTGAAATAGCTGATGAAATACTCAAAATGAATCTGAGTTCGCTATGTTTTGTCGGACCTGAAGAGAAACTGAAGCAGACTGAAATTACGCAGCCAGCTATTTTCGTCCATAGTTATATTGTCACTAAATTGTTAGCTGATAAAAATATCAGGCCGCAAATGGTCGCCGGACACAGTTTGGGAGAATATTCGGCTTTAGTAGCTGCGGGTGCTATTTCGTTTGCAGATGGCTTAACAGCGGTGCAAAAGCGAGGTCAATTAATGCAAAAGGCAGGAGAAAAAAATCCGGGCACCATGGCTGCGATAATCGGACTTACCCAAGCTGAAGTGGATAAAATCTGTTGTGCTGCTTCAGCAGCGGGAATAGTTCAGCCTGCTAATTTTAATTCCGATTCTCAGATCGTTATTTCTGGCACAATCGCTGGCGTAAAAAAAGCGATGGAACTGGCTCAACAGAAAGGTGCTAAATTGGTCACCCAACTTGTCGTCAGCGGCGCGTTTCATTCACCGTTGATGGAACCAGCTCAGCAGGAGTTAGGAAAAACGCTGGCTCAGATTAAAATACACTCTGCCAGTTGCCCAGTCTATGCCAATGTAACAGCGCAACCAACTCAACAGGCAGAGGAAATTAAACGATTATTGCTGCAACAATTGACCTATCCGGTCAAGTGGAGAGAGACAATCCAAAATATGATCGCTCGAGGCGCCTCACACTTTTATGAAGTTGGACCAGGAAAAGTGCTGGCTGGTCTATTAAAACGAATTGATCGCCATTCGTCAATGAAGACGGTTGGCACAGTGGCAGAATTGGAAAATTTGGTTAAAAAATAGGAAGTAATAATGGAAAACAAAGTCGCCCTCGTCACCGGTTCAGCGCGAGGAATCGGCAAAGCAATTGCTGAAAAACTGGCTCGAAATGGGTATAGCCTGGTAATTTGTGATATTCGTGAAGATGAAGTTATTAGCACAGTCAAAGAAATAAAACTACTTGGCACCAGTGCCATTGGTGTCAAAGTCGATGTGACCAAAGCAGATGAGGTGGATAATTTGTTTGAGCAGGCAAAAAATTCTTTGGGCAGTATCGATGTGCTAGTCAATAATGCCGGCATAACCCGTGACACACTTTTGGTGCGAATGCCGGAAAGCGATTGGGATGCGGTCATCGCTGTGAATTTAAAAGGCACTTTTAACTGTACTAAGGCAGCAGCAAAATACATGATGAAACAGCGCCGCGGCAAAATTATCAATATTGCTTCGGTGGTTGGCATCATAGGAAATGTGGGACAGGCAAACTATTCTGCCTCAAAAGGAGGCGTCATCAGTTTGACCAAAAGTGCGGCTAAAGAACTGGCACCGCGAGGCATTACGGTTAATGCCGTAGCGCCCGGCTATATCGAAACTGAAATGACTAAGGTACTTTCCGAAGAAACCAAGCAAGCCTTTCTGAATCTCATCCCGTTGAAGAGAGCTGGTTTGCCGGCTGATGTAGCCAATGTCGTCGCTTTCTTGGTCTCGCCGGATGCCGATTATATTACCGGTCAGGTAATTAATATTGATGGCGGAATGATAATGTAATCTTATCGCCGAGTCATAAAATTATATTTTTTCGGACTGTAAAACTTATTGTGAATTTAATAATTTTAGAGGAATCAATTTTTAATTCTTTTTATTTTTGAATACTATATGAATG
>CAZNDR010000404.1:0-4529 GCA_964571835.1 uncultured Cytophagia bacterium
AGATTGTTTACTGCAAAAATAAGAAAATAATCTGACCAATACAATATAAATTTAGTAATACTTATTGAAAGCACGATTTCTGAACAAAGGACGGGTCGAAATGAATTCTTAAAAATTGTGTTGCCTGCCTATTTTTCATTAGGTTGCTTTGTTTGATATGTTCACCCCAAAAATCCTCCCAATCGTTATCAGAATATCAGTCCCAAAGAAAATCGCTGCGCGTTATCCAGTATTCCCCAATCGGACCAAGCATAATCGATACGGATCCCCATTCGTCCTCGTCGGAAGAGATCGATTCCTCCACCCAAAGTCAGTCCGCTGATGCTATCGCGTTCGTACAAATTTGTAAAACCGGCGCGCATATAAAACATATTGCCAAAGCCGTACTCCAGCCCCATATTAATACTTTCCGTCGCATGGCTGGGATGATTGACATCCAAAGCTACTAATATTTCACCTAACGCGCCCAAGCTGCGTTCATAAGAAATGCCAAAGCGAAATAGCAAGGGCAAAGGGAAGGATTGGGTTTTGTAATTTACCGGCACGCGGTCATAACTTTCTATAGTCTCATCTGGATCGACAATGGTTCGCAAATGACGACCATCAAATTGAATTTTGGTACCAAAATTGCAGACGCTAGCGCCCAATTTCAATCCTTTAAGCATGGTGCTGTAATAGACTCCAATATCCAGCGCCATGGCACTGCCGGTCTCCCCCCAAATCCGCTGCGCTACATACTTGCCAGTCATACCATAAGAAAAGCGATCAGTTAGGGCAATGGCCCAGCTCACGCCAACAGCGACATCACGTCCATCAAAAGTTTCGCCGGTGCCCTCAGGGCGTTCCACTGTCCTCACCTGATCGCGACCATAATAAAGCGTACTCACACTTACGCCAAGCACCGAGCGCATTGTGGGGACAGGCAGGACCAATCCCAGAAAATCGTAGTCGGTATCTACCAGCCAACGATTGTGCATGAGTTCACATTGAGCGCCGTTGATCCAGGCGATTCCGGCTGGATTCCAATACAGCGCCGTGGGATCATTAGCAACACTAGCATAAGCGCCACCCATAGCCATGGCGCGGGCGCCTACTCCTATCTCCAAAAATGCCGCAGCACTAGTACCAACTCCGGAGACATCGGCAACAAATGCCACGTTGTCTTTTTGCGCCCAAGAAATCCCACTTCCAATAATCAAAAAAGCACAAAGGCTGAATATAAATCTCTTTTTTTTCATTTTGGTACCTCGATTGAAGTCAAATACAAAAATGCTTACTTAATGATAGCGAGCTTGCCGGTTTTTTCACCAACTCCTGGCGCTTCAACATGATAAAAATAATAACCGGCTGAAACCTCCAGCCCATCTTTGGTACGCAAATCCCATTTTTCTCTCCCTCGGTCAATGCTCGAGGAATGATTGATTTCCCGCACCAAGCGCCCGGCAACAGTAAATATTTTAATCCTACATTCGGCTGGAAGATTGACAAAATCGATTCGCCTATCTCCTCGTCCGTATTGTTCGGAAATCAATTTTCGCTCCAGAGTACTGACTGCAATGTAGGGATTGGGCACAGTATAGATATCAGCCAGTTTATCCTTCGCTACATCTTTTTGAGCGGTGTTACCAACGATTTTAAATTTAAAAACATCAATCCGATCAAAGGGCTTCTTAGTGAAGATGCGCAGAACGTCACCTTTATGAGGGAGTACCGCTTTGATGGACGTATCGGCGGGAGAATGGAACCACAAACGCCAGGTTTTCCGTTGATAGCTGATGCTGCCGTCAGGTTGTATTTTGGGCTGAGCGTAAAGCCAGACATTATCTTCTTCGCCTAAATAGCCTTGCAATGAATCGGGTCTGGGTTTATCATTATTGCGGTTCAACCGAAAAGGCACTTTGAAAGGCGCGGTTGTATCGGTTATGTCCCAGATTTGATAATTGGTTGGAATGCCATTTATTGAAGTATCGGCGCCCATTTCTAAAATTCGAATTTCAAAATCACGGGCAATCGCTTTTCCACCTCCCGTGGTAATTAACGTATCATTGAGATTGGATTTTCCCGTTAGCCACAAAGAAAAATCGTACTCTGGTTCTTTAATTTTTCCCTCGGCTGTCAGATCAAATTGGATGGCGAAATTCATTCCTTCGACCAATACATCTTCGGTTGCCTCGCTAGTAAAATTATCTTTCATCTCAAATAGCGTATCGCCAGTGGTGAGGTTGGTAAAAATCGCACTGGTGGTAAGTCCAAAATAGAGTGAATCTCCATCACCATTCAAAAATAATAGCGAACCATCATCGGTAAAAGTCAAGCAATATTCATTATCGGTTTTTACCTGATAAGGATTAATGATTTTTAAATTAATTTTGCCAGTCCCAAAGCCGCTGACATGTTCCAGCCCTGATTCCATTTTCGGATCAACATAACCAGCAGTGGCTTCCATGGGTATGACTTCAGCGCAATTTTGATCAATAAAAATTGCTCGGCCCAATTCATCGGTTTGAATAATCTTGGAGCATTCAGTCGGCGAGAGGCGAAGCAGATTTTCTCGATCAGATAAGCCACGCTCAAAGAAATCGGTGTCATAACCTTTGTCATAAGATACCAGTGCATAATAATAGGTTCGCCCATTGGTTACAGAGGTATCCACATAAAAATGACGCAAGCCGCTGTCAGTGCCCATATTGTAAGCAATGCCCAGATTGTCAGCAGTTCCACCTTCGCCGCCCAGAGTAATGGGGTGAGCGCCAAATAAGCTATCGATTAAATCGAATTGAACCAGAGGATGATAAAAAAGTGGATTGTTGAAAGCATCGGTGATGGTTTTGATATCATCGAAATGCGGATCAGTGCTTTTATAAATTTTATAGCCTTCAAAATCATTGCCATAAATGGGATCGCGAGATCGTTCAGCCTGACTATCCCAGGTTAAGATAACCCGTCCGTCAGCGCCTACGGCTGACAGGGTCGGTTTGCGCGGTGGTTTGGCAAAATTATAATCAGAATCGTAGATCAGTTGCATGGTTCTTTTGTTGCGGAAAATATCCTGTTCATCATTGCCGAACAGACAGGCAATGGCGTAACGTTGCGTGCCTTCTTTACCTGTTTCAATGGGTACATAACCGCAACCATAAGTCCACGAAACATCACTTGTGTAATTAGGCTCGAAATAAAACGTGCCAGGTGTCAATTCGACTTTCCAGAATTCATCGTCATTCGCCATGCGACTATTTACTGCCCGAAGACGCCACGAGGTCAAGCCAACTTGATCCGATTCGTCATTATCGGTGTATTCGTAATTGGGTTCACCCCAGTCCGGCTTACCGTTTACTTCAGTGCCGTCGGCATCGGGCCCAGTGTAACCCTCATGTTCAGGACCCAGACCATCAGAACCGATATCATCCCAAACTTGTTCACGATCGAGTCGGCCGTTTCCATTCAAATCTTCATTTTCATCAAGCATGCCGTTGTAATTTTTATCTTCGGTATCATAAACACCATTGTTATTCACATCTTCCCAGCGCCGCCAATCGCCATCGTCATCGATATTATTATATTGGCTTTCATCAATCATGCCATCACTATCATCGTCTTTGCGATTGTTAGCGAGGCCAGGACTTTCTAAAAACGCATAGCCAAAATAGCCAGTCGGCAGACCGTTGCTGGCAATGCCGAATTTATCCCAGACATAGGTAATATCGTCTACTTCATCATAATCAGCTAAATTCGATTGGTTGAGACCGCCGACGTCGGCATCGCAGTACATGCCAATGACGGTTTTTTCTAATCGTTTTCCATAATTGGTGACATCGTAAAGAGAAATGAGAATATCCTCTGCCAATAAAGCCGACCATTGATAATTTCGCACTTCAACCGTAACTCCCAAGCCGCGTCGACAATTAGGCCAGACAGTGGTATCCGGAATATTTGTGCCTTCAAAATTGAACGGATAATATTCAAACTGGTCAATCTCGTGGTCATCCATCAGGTAGTAGGATTCCTGGTCAGAGCGCGCATAATAGCCGTACTCTCCATTCCACCTGCCATCACAGGGTCCGGGTCGTTCTTCGCCAGGCAAACGATCATCGCCGGCATAACTGCCCACTGGCCACCAGATAGGCCAGGTTTCTTTGCGATGACTCATGGCAAACCATTCTGCTTCATTGATCAGACTCAGATCCAATACTTGATTCCGATTCACATCTTCCGCCGGCTGAAGGATGCCATCTCCTTCTCCGTAATCATTGCTATTAGGAACGCCATCGATGCCAACATCTTCGCTCAAGCCTGGCGTTTCCCAATCTTCTGAAGTTGGGTGGTGATCGTTATAATAACCGGGCAGCGGAAAAAAATAATAATTATGAGTTAAATCAGGAGAGACTTGGGGCACGCGGGCAAAACGGTCGGCTACAATGTGGACAGTATTTCCGTGGACATCAATAACCTCGCCAGCGACAAAAAAATTAAAAACATAGCCATAACTCACCTGATTGGCGCCCTTAGGCCATCGCATACCACCTGTCTCT
>CAZNDR010000405.1:0-4529 GCA_964571835.1 uncultured Cytophagia bacterium
GTATTCAATCGTCGATCGGATGGTTATTGCAGCGACGGTAAAGGAGCAGAGAAGCGAGGAGACATTTTTTGCTTTGAATGATGTGGTGGTCGATCGGGGCGGATTTAGCCGCGTCATTCACCTTGAAGTGTTCATCGATGACAATTATTTAAATACGTATTTGGGCGACGGTGTTATCTTTGCGACGCCCACCGGCTCAACCGCTTATTCATTATCTGCCTTGGGACCAATTTTATTTCCCACTGTCAATTGCTTGATCATTAATCCCATTTGCCCGCATTCACTGGGAGTGCGTCCGATTGTCATTCCTGATACAAGCGTTATTCGCATCGTACCCCATCCTCGCGAAAGTACAGTGGCGATGCGTGTCGATGGACAAATCAGCCGGCAATTTTCCCAAGCTGCCGACATTGAGATTATTCTCAAAAAAGCCAATTATTTCATGAAATGGATTCAGCGTGAGAACACTAATTTTTATGATTTGCTACGGACAAAGCTAAAGTGGGGGGCTGATAATCGGACAGCATGATTGTTGCTGGCATTAGGGATTGGATATGAGTTAAAGGGTATAGGGTATAAGGTACTGGGCATTGTTATTAGATTTTGGATGTTGGCGATTTATAGGCGGGTGAAGAATCGTTATTGATGAAAAATCTTAAAGCTGATGACTCATGACCAAACAATAAAAGCTATTGGAATTCAGCATGAGAAATGGAGAACACGCAACGCCGTTGATGGAACAATATTTAGCCATTAAAGCAAAACATAAAAATGCCATTCTGTTCTATCGAATGGGTGATTTTTATGAAATGTTTTATGACGATGCTAAAGTTGCCGCTGAAGTTTTAGGGATCACACTGACGTCCCGCGCTCATGGAAAAGCGGCCAGTGTTCCCTTAGCCGGATTTCCGTACCACGCGCTGGATATTTATTTGCCCAAAATGATCAGAGCCGGTTACCGCGTGGCTATTTGTGAACAGGTCGAAGATCCCAAAAAGGCCAAAACAATTGTCAAACGCGATATAATAGAAATTGTAACGCCAGGCACAACTTTTTCCGACCAACTATTAGACTCAAAACGAAATAATTATTTGACGGCAGTTTTTATTAAAAATGATACCTGCGCGATTGCTGCCACTGATGTTACCACTGGCGAATTTTTTGTTTCTGAATTCCCTAAAAATAATTTGAAAGAGCAAATCCTGTCTCTGCATCCGGCTGAAATAATCGTTGCTGAAACTCAATTAGACTTCATTTCCCAAGTGATCAAGTCAAATTTGACCAGTTTTATCACGGCACGCGAAGATTGGATTTTTAGCCGAGATTATGGCTATGAGACATTAATCACGCATTTCCAAACCGCTTCATTAAAAGGATTTGGTTGTGAGGATCTGGACAGCGGGATTGCTGCGGCTGGCGCAGTGCTAAATTATTTAAAAGAAAATCAAAAAAATGAACTCAACCATATCACACAATTGAAGCGGCGCTATGATGCCAATTATATGACCATCGATCCGACCACGCAGCGTAACTTGGAACTGATTGAACCGCTCTCTCGGCGTGATAATCGCGGTGTGCTGTTATCGGTGCTTGATTTGACACGAACTGCTATGGGTGGCCGGCGATTAGTTAATTGGCTTTTAAATCCTCTCAACCAGGTGTCGGAAATCAACAAGCGATTGGATGCGGTTGATGAATTTTTGCAGGCTGAAAGCAGCCGACGTGAATTGCGAGATACTTTGGGCAAAATTGACGATTTGGAGCGGCTGCTTTCCAAAATTACCACCGGGCGAGCCAATGCCCGCGATTTGAATGCGCTGAAATCGGCTTTAATTCTAATTCCGAAACTAAAGCTGGATTTGCATGAAAACGAAGCAGTTTACGCGGTTCATATCCGCGATCAGCTTTCGGAATTAAAAAATCTTGTTAATGAGATCGATCGCGCAATTGTGGACGAACCACCGCTAGCCGTTTCTGAAGGCGGCATGATACGTCGCGGCTATCATGCGGAATTGGATCACTTACGAGAAATCGCTTTTTCTGGCAAAGATTGGATCGCCCAACTGCAAAAGACAGAACGCGAGCGAACTGCTATCCCGTCTTTAAAAGTAAGCTTCAATAAAGTGTTTGGTTATTACATCGAAGTCACCAATCCTCACTTAGCAAAAGTGCCAGATGACTATATTCGCAAGCAAACCTTAGTTAATGCTGAACGGTTTATTACTCCTGAGCTAAAAGAATATGAAGAACAAGTATTGAATGCGGAAGAAAAAATTATCGAACTGGAATATCAGTTGTTCGATGAAGTCAGACAATTGGTGAGCCAAGAGGTAAAAGCTATTCAGCAAAATGCTTGGCTGATTGGCGAATTGGATTGCCTACTCACTTTTGCCCAAATTGCGCTGGAAAATAATTACGTGAAGCCGATTATCAACCAGAGCGATCAAATCAAAATCAAAGAAGGCCGACACCCAGTGGTGGAAAAACTTTTGCCACTCGGCGAAACCTTTGTACCTAACGACGTGTTTTTGTCGAATAAAACTGATCAAATCTTGATTATCACCGGGCCTAACATGGCGGGCAAATCGACATATCTGCGTCAGGTTGGTTTGATCGTCCTTATGGCTCAGATCGGTAGTTTTGTGCCAGCAAAAGCAGCGGAGATCGGGTTGGTAGATAAAATTTTTACCCGCGTTGGCGCCTTCGATAATCTGGCAGGTGGTGAAAGCACCTTCTTGACTGAGATGAATGAGACGGCAAATATTCTGAACAATGCTACGCCTAAAAGTCTAATTCTTCTCGATGAAATCGGCCGAGGCACCAGCACTTTTGATGGCTTATCCATTGCCTGGTCAGTGGCTGAATATTTGCATAATAATTTGAGCGTTGCTGCCAAAACATTGTTTGCTACCCATTATCATGAGCTGACGGAACTTGCGCTGATACTGCCTCGTGTAAAAAACTACAATGTCGCTGTCAAGGAGTGGGGCGAAAAGGTCATTTTTTTGAGAAAAATTATTGAAGGCGGTTGTGATCACAGTTATGGCATTCAGGTGGCACAATTAGCTGGTTTGCCAGCCACAGTGATCGACCGGGCAAAGGAAGTGCTCATTAATCTGGAAGCTGACGAATTGACTGCCAACGATCTGCCAAGATTAGCCCGTCCACTTAACGGTAGCAAAATCGCTGCCCAATCTAGTCAGCTCGATTTTTTTCAATCTCAAGAACAACAATTGAGAGACGAGTTAAAAAATATCAAGGTCGATGAAATTACGCCAATTGAAGCTTTGAATAAACTATATGAATTGAAAAAGCTGCTCGAAGAAAATAAAAGGTAACAAGATGAAAAAACATAGCCTTTTTTTAGCCATTGTTGTATTATTTTCACTATCGAATAATAACTATGCTGGAAAAATTGTCAAAGCCAAATATGCTGGTGAATTTATGGCAACGGGAGTTGGCGCGAGAGCCTTGGGCATGGGCGGCGCATTTGTAGCCATTTCCAATGATGCGACGGCTGGCTATTGGAATCCGGCTGCTTTGGCGCAATTAGATTTTCCTCAGCTTTCTGCCATGCATGCTCAGCAATTCGCTGCCATCGTGAATTACAATTATGGCGCCTTAGCAATTCCCTTTGGCAAGAAGAGCTCGCTGGCGCTGTCGCTCATCCGGCTTGGAGTGGATGATATTCCCAACACGCTGGGTGCTTTGCTCGATTATGGTGCAGACGGCATTCCCAATTCCGGCGATGCTGGCGAAGGCAACGGAAAAATCGATCCCAATGAACGGCTCGATCCTAATAAAGTCATTTATTTTAATTCTGCCGAATATGCCGTTTTTCTCAGCTATGGCAAGCAGCGCAGCGAAAAATTTTTTTATGGCGGTAATGTCAAAGTGATCAAAAAAGGAATTGGTGATAATTCTGCCTGGGGTATGGGTTTTGATTTTGCCGCCTTGTGGCGACCAGTATCTCAATTGAATGTGGGCATTAACCTGCAAGACATCACGACCACTTTGTTGGTTTGGGATACTGGCAGACAGGAAGCCATTATTCCCACTGTTAAATTCGGCTCGGCTTATTTGATGCCATCGTCGATTTTTGCCGGCTGCCTCATCCCCTCGATCGACTTTGATGTCCGTTTTGAGAACCGCGGTTCTGCCTCTCAGTGGCATTTGGGAGCAGTCAGTTTTGATAGCCATGCTGGCTTGGAATATCAGTTTAAACGGATCATGGCTTTGCGGCTGGGCTTGGATATGGGCCGATTTACAGCCGGTGTTGGCGTCAACCTGCCACGGTTGCAGATCGATTATGCGTTTTTGAGTCACGTTGACCTGGGAGATACGCATCGCATTTCGTTGCAGTTGACTATCGCGGAAAAGAAGTTTCAACGGAAAAACGATTGATCACTTGGCTTGTTTTGCTTAACATTTTAGCTAATAAATAAACGCCTTTGCTTAGCTCATTCTTATCTGCTAAAAATTCTTGCTGCCTTTTTTGATCTTCATGTGGCGTGAGGCTAATTATTGAC
>CAZNDR010000406.1:0-4511 GCA_964571835.1 uncultured Cytophagia bacterium
CTATGACCACTAACATTCTGTTACTTGAAAGGTTAGTGGTTACAGATTCTTCACTTCGCTTCGTTCAGAATGACAGCCAATAATTTTTTTATTTACACCCAATTATTGAGTAGATACGTTAAATTTAGTCCAACAGAAGCGGAATCATTAAAATAGCGTAAAAGGCAAAATAAATCAGGAGGCACAAATGGGAAAAAAGCAAAAATTGTTCGTTGGCTTGACAGTAATGGGCTTGATCTGGCTTATCAGCTGGCAATTATCCTTGGCACAAGAATGTTTTAGCTGCGCAGATGATTCAGTAAGTTTTCTGAATGACAAATGCACGGTTATTTTGGTTGGGAAGGGAGCTTCTGCTGATGGATCAGTCATTTCCACCCATACTTGTGATTGTGCGGTGTGCGATTGGACCTGGCGCCGCGTAGCACCAGCCGATTTTGAGGAAGGCGCTAAACGCAGAATTTACTGGATTCCTCAATTTGAAACTTCTCCGCCAGATGAAGGTTTGCGTTGGGAGACTCTGGAAAAGGGCTTTACTGGTCTGGAAATTCCCCAGCCAAAACGTACTTTTGGCTACTTGCACGGTCTGTTCGGTTACATCAATGATCATCAGGTGGCGATTGGCGAGTCCACGATTGGCTGCCGCAAACAGATGGAAAATAATACCCCGACACCCAAATTCGATGTCACCATGCTGACTCTCATTGCCATGGAAAGGGCAACAACCGCGCGCCAAGCAATTCAAATAATGGGCGATTTGGCGACCAAATACGGCTATGGCAATACTGATTCTGGTGAAATGCTGGCGGTGTCCGATCCCAATGAAATCTGGCTTTTCGAAATTATGCCAGTCGGTCCGCTGTGGACACCAGAGCTCAATATGCCCGGCGCTGTTTGGTGTGCCCAGCGCGTTCCTGATGATCAGGTCAGCGTGTGCCCCAATGAATCGCGCATCGGTGAGATCGACTTACAAAATGCCGACTATTTTATGGCCTCGGAAAATGTCATCACTTATGCTGAAGAAAACGGTTTTTATTCAACCAGCAGTGGCAAACCGTTCAACTGGAAAAAAGCCTATTCACCAAGTGAACACAGTGCTACCAGTTCCAATGGCGCCTATGGACGCATGTGGCGCTTTTTTGATTTAGTGGCGCCGTCTCAAAAATTCAGCCCCGATAAACCAAATATGGAATTCCCCTTTTCCATCAAGCCGGAGAAAAAATTATCCGTCGGGGATGTGATTGATATGTTACGGGATAAATTTGACGGCACTCAATTCTGGACAGCGCGAGGTTTGCAGGGCGGACCGTTTGAAAATCCCAATCGGCTTCCTTATGGTTTTAAGTTAGAGGGGAAAAAATATAATACTCCGCGCTGCATCGGTGTGAATCGGGCGGAATACGTCACGGTCATTCAATGCCGCGATTGGTTGCCCAATCCAATCGGCGGACTGGTCTGGCTCGGTTTTGGCGCGCAAGATACGGATTGTTTTATGCCCTTCTACCAAGGGGTAACGGAAATTCCCCGTTCGTTTGAAATTGGCGATCACTGGGAATTTGACAGAGAGTCGGCACGCTGGGCATTTGATTACGTTGATTTTCATACCCAGGTGGTTTACTCATACGCCATCAAAGATGTGCGTGCAGCGCAGGAAAAATGGGAAAAATCCGCCCTCCATCGAACTGCTGAAATTGACCAGAAAGCACTGGCACTCTATAAAGAATCGCCGGAAAAAGCGACTCAGTTTTTGACCGACTATTGCAACAATAATGCAAATTTGGTGATCAATGCCTGGTGGGAATTGGGCGACTGGTTGCTGGTGAAATACAATCATTGGTGGTTGTACGATGTTAAAGAAAGAAAACGGAAGCCGTTAACCTATCCCGATTGGTGGCTGAAAGAACTGGTGAAAAGCAATAAGTTAAAGCCAGCGCCCGAGCACGAGGATTAATGATGTCTAGAAAACCATTGAAGTCAAGACAATTTCAAAAAAAATTTTTTCCAAACTTTTTAGCTGCTTTTTTTTTTGAATAGTTGAATAGGCATATTTTGTAAATGCTAATAAACAGCGGAGCTATCGCTTGGAGCGATAGCTCCGCTTTGATCCGTTTCTTTCGGACTATTAATCAATTTATTTATTTTTTGGTGAAGCAATAAAATTTTTATTCATTGATACAAATGAAGGAGTCAAACGAAAATGAAAACGCCCATTACTATTAGCCTGCCGTTGATTTTGGTTAAAATCATTTTAATCTCCATGCCGTTGGCAGCTTCAAATAGCGGCAAAACACCTAAAGCCAATTTGCCGGTTTTGACCACTTCAGCTGGACAAAGCGCAGATGTGAATACACTGAATGTAATTATGGATCAGGCGGGAATAAAATATGATTACTGCGATGTGCCCACCGTGGAAATGCTGAAAAGTGGTGTCGGCCTGGGCGATAAAAAGTCTGGTGCTGGTTTTCATGTGGAAACCAAAAGCGATGTGACGAAATTCAAAAAAGGTACGCCGTACCAAACAGTCGTGTTTGCCATCGGCGCTAGTTTAAAGGGCATGGGCGCTTCCGGGTTGACGGTGGAAGACGAAGTCAAACGCCTCCAAAGCTTGATCGAGTATTGCCAGGCAAATAAAATTTTTATCATCGCCGTTCATGCTGGCGGGGAATCGAAGCGTGGCGCTGCCGGCAGCAACAACGAAAAAATGATCGACGCAGTGGCACCATTTGCTGATTATATCATCGTTGTTAGCGATAGCAATAAAGACGGTCGATTTTCCAAAATTGCCGAGTCAAAAAAAGTGCCTTTTTCTGAGGTAAAATATGCCTTGAATATCGTGGCAATAATGAAAGATGTTTTTGGAACGAATCTGGCAAAATAATTTTGGGACAGAATAATCTTAAAACAGAATAATAAAAACTTGTTTTACTATCCAACCATTCAATATCCTGACCGCAATTATTCATATTTTAATTATTCTGACTTTACTTATTCTGTTTTCAGGCAATAGGACTAAACAATGCAATTACAAATAGGGATCATCCTGCTCATGATGATGCTGGCGTACGCGCTGGCAAGCTGGCGGAAATTTTCAGTGGAAATCTGTATGCTTGCCTCTGCCGTTGCTGGTGGCATCGCTGGAGTTTTATTTAAAACGCCGCACTTCCCTGAACTAGCTCGACATCTCGTGGAAGGCACATTTACCTATTTTGATGTCATGTTGGTTTTCACGACAGCAACTATTTTCATTTCCATCGTTTCTGAATCGGGTGGTGTGAATTTTGTTGTTAGAGGTATCATCAAAGTTTTTTACACAAAACGCATTTTAGCGTTACTGCTGTTGATGATCATCATTCTCATCCCTGGCGCCTTGACCGGTGCCGGCAGTGTCTCCATTCTGACGGTCGGTGCTCCCATTGCGCTGGCTTTAAGCCATCTCGGAATTTCTAAAAAACGCGTGGCAGCTATTCTTTTCATCATTGCTGCTTTGAGTGCGGTGGCGCCGCCGGTCAATATCTGGGCAATGATCATTTCTGCCGGCACTGCCATCCCCTACGTCGGCTTTGAACTGCCGCTGGGTGTCCCGGTTTTGATTATGGGTACTATTTCTATGCTAGTGCTGGGCTGGAAAAGAGAAACAAATCTGGAGCTAAACCAAGTACTCAATAAGATGCCACCAGTCGAGCCGAAAATGAACTGGTGGCGCGTGCTGCTGCCATTTCTGATTTTTTTTGGTTTGGTCATTATCTCGCGGCTGTTGCCATTTTCTGTGCCGATTCTCGGTTTGCCTTTGGAATTCACTTTGGCAGCGACGGTCGCTTTTTTAGTGAGTCCCCAGAAAATTCATATCCTGCTTTTGTCGAAAAATACAGTAAAATTATTGCTGCCACTTTTGGCGACTATGGCTATCGTTGGCTCGTTACAGCAAATCATGACCGTAACCGGTGTGCGTGGACTTATTTCTTACGCCGTAATCAGCATGCCTTTGGTTTTGTTGTACCTGCTGCTCATTTTTATTCTCCCGATTTCTGAAGGTGTTTTGACTTACGGCGCTGCAGCCATTATCGGCATACCGCTGGTCTGGTTTCTAGATTCTATCGGTTCGCACGCCACCGTGGTCATCGCTGGATTGAGCCTGATCTGGCCCCTGGGCGATGCTTTGCCGCCTACTGCGCTCATCGGCCGGTTAAGCATTATGATGTCCGATTATAAAGGATCGTACCGCGATTTTTTAAAAATTACCTGGCTGCCCTGGATTTTGATCACCGCAGTTGGCCTCTTGATGATCATTTTCAGCGCCAAGTTGAGTTTTTTGGTACGCTGGAGTATGTAATATTCAAAGAGCTAAAATTTCAAATTGACTAAAATGAGCTAAAATTAATGGAATGAGATAAATTATGAAATTGACCAAATAAAGAAAGATAGACGAGCAGTGAAACTGTTCCATTTGATATGTCTATGAATTTTAAGATTTGGCAAACTATTTGAGAACAAATTATCATCAGCTTGATTTTATG
>CAZNDR010000407.1:0-4503 GCA_964571835.1 uncultured Cytophagia bacterium
AGCTCATTAAATTTTGCTTGGTACAAATTTTGAAAAATACCGATACCTCTTTTTCGCAAGCGATAGTCTCGGTCAAAATCGATAAAATGGGTTTGCCCATAAGAAAACCTATCATACGAGACAGAAAATTTTAGCTGCTCATCGATATAAAAATCGAGGCGATAAACTGAAAAGGAATTGCTCACTTCGTTTGCTCTATCATAACATTCAATGGCAAATCCAATTTCACCGGAAACCGTTGGCTTGCTAACAACACGATATAGCCGGCTATTAATCATCTTTGGTCTAACTACCCAATATAACACATCTGAATTTACCCGTGAATTCGCGTTCAGCGGAGTGATACACACTTTTTCGACATAGGGAGGAATGGTATCTTTGACATGGTATCCTTTGAGAAAAGGATTAATCGGATTATTATATCCATCTCTTAATTCAAAATGTAAATGTGGATAACCAACACCAGTTGAGCCAGTATAGCCAATGATGTCGCCTTTTTTCACCGGAAAGCGAAATGAGCTCAAATATTTATTGATACGGTATTCGCCAGAACGTTTCTGTTCCTGCCGAACGAATTTTTCGATCTGCTCATTGAATCGATCCAGATGGGCATAGACGGCGGTCTCCCCATTATCCAATTTTTGATAAATAACCTTGCCATAGCCAAAGGGGGAGGTACTTATCCGCATAATATAGCCATCCCGGATAGCATAAACTTCATAGCCGACCGTGCCCCAGGTTTTTATGTCGATGCCGGCATGAAAATGCCCAGGACGAAATTCAGCAAATGATGAAGTCAGATATTGGCTTGCGTTGGTGGGCCAGAGGTAATTCTGACTCTGCACCACATTTATTTTCACAAAATCTATCGCTAATAGCAGCAGCACAATGGGAAATTTTTTCACCACATTTCCTTTTCAAAATTTAGTTTTTAGTTTCTATCCAACAGCTCAAAAAAAGTTCCAGCTAATTGTTCAGTTTGCGCCTTTCGTTCGTATTGTCTCAATGCCAGCGCTGGTGAAAAATTGAGCCCTCCTTTTTTGAATAATCGGAAATACGACAAAACCGCTTGCTGAATGGCATCGCTATCATCATTTCGTACTACTGTGCCTCGCTCTAGTTTTTGAAGCAACCGGGCAACAGTGCCCTCTTCTGATAACAATAAGATTGGTTTTCCCGAGGCTAAATACTCAAAGACTTTGCCCGTAATAATTTCTTCCGCCGACTGTTTATGAATGATCAGCAAAAGCAAATGTGATTTCATGATCTCTTCCAGTACTTGTCGGTGAGGCAAATAGGTAGCGGGAAAGATAATTTTTTCCAGACAATATTTTTCTATTGCTTGAGGCAGATTGCCAAAAATATCGCTGCCAAAAAATTGTATCCGAATCTGCTTCTGCAGTGCTGGCTGCTGCTCAAATAAAGAATGAATAGCCTTTAAGAATAATTGTGGATCGCTGACCTGGCTAATCGATCCGCTGTGGGTGATGGTAAAGGTGGAATGGGGTTTTAGATCCAATAAACCAGCAAAATCTTCAGCGTCGTAGCCGTTCATCAAAGTAAAAAATTTTTCTTTAAAAGAGGCGTAGCCGCTTTTTCTTCTTAAACTTTCGGTTAAAAAATCACACATGCCAATGACGCGATCGGCAAATTTTAAAACACATTTTTCGAGTAGTCTGTTGAGGCAAGAATGGAAAATAGTCGGACAGGGTTGACTTTCTCCACCAGTCCAATCGTCGCGGAAATCAGCCACCCATCTTGCGCCGGTAAGCAATTTTAACATCATTCCACCGAGCTGAGCCGAATGCGGCGGCGACGTAGTGTAAATCACTTTTATTTTTTCTTGGGCAATCAATTTTATTGAAGCGAAAAGAGCAAAAGGCAGCCAGAGAATTTTTGAATCGGGGATAAAAATCCAGCTTGTCAGCAGCTTGTTTAAATGATTCCACAAGCTGCCCCAAAAGCGACTCGATGTTGCGGAGGTAGATTGTGGTTTTTCTGAGCGAAAAAGTTTCTGCCACAATCTGAGCGGATCCAAAGAACCAGTGCGAATAATGCGTGTATGCCTGAGTTCATCAAGCAGCGAATAATCTTGAGCGTAGTAGATGACATCTGTTACGGTAACGACGACAGGCTGCCAACCAAAAGCAGGTAAGTATTTGACAAATTTTGTTGATCGCTGCGTTCCCCCCATTCCCATAGGTGGAAAATAATAGCAGAGGAAAAGGACTTTAGCCATAAAAATCGAATTCCAGGTATTAAACTAACTCTACCCGGCTTTGATCGCCGATAAAAAACCGATGAGTTGCCGGCTTTTCTTCTGATTTAACTATCTCAACATCAGTTCCTAACAGGCTACTTTCAATGCGTATGCCAATATCTATCACTTTGCACTCACTCAGCAGAATACTAAATTCTATTTCGCTGTTGCGAATAAAACAATTATCCTGAATGGAGGTAAAAGGACCGATGTAACTATTTTCGATCACCGTGTTTTTGCCGATGATAACCGGCCCACGGATGTTGCTGCGAATGATTTTAGCGCCAGGCTCGACAGTTACCTTCCCGACGACATGAGATTTGTCATCGACTGAGCCTTCTATTTTCGGCGGCAAATGCTCCAGCACCAATCGATTCGCTTCCAGCAAATCAACTGGCTTACCGGTATCCTTCCACCAGCCAGTTATTTCAGCGAAGCCAATTTGATAACCATGATCAATGAGATATTGATGGGCGTCAGAAATTTCCAATTCGCCTCGTGCGCTGGGTTTGATACTATTGACAGCTTCAAAAATGTGGAAATCATAAATATAGATGCCAGCCACGGCAAATTCACTTTTAGGAAATTTCGGTTTTTCTTCGATGGCGACAATACGATTATTTTTTATCTCTGGCACTCCGAATCTTTCTGGATCTTTCACTTTTGCCAGTGTTAAATAGCAATTCACTTTATCTTGTTCAAAGGCATCGATAAAGCGTCTGATACCGCCAACAACCATATTATCACCCAGATAAAAAACAAATGGCTCTCTACCAATAAATGGCTCGGAAATTTTTACGACGTGCGCCAGTCCCAGAGGTGCCTCTTGCGGGATGTAGGTAATTTTCACTCCCCACCGGCTGCCATCGCCAATGGCATTGGGCACTTCATCGCAGCCAGCATTAGTAACAATGCCGATTTCTTTTATGCCAGCTTCAGCGGCAATTTCAATGGGACTATGCAATATCGGTTTATTGGCGATGGGAATTAAATGTTTGTTTTGGGTGTGGGTCAACGGCCTAAGACGTGTTCCTTTCCCACCGCTGGTAATGAGCGCTTTCATGCAAAATTCCTTTCCCATCAATCAAATAGTGAAATGACTTTTGGCCAACGAATGACTTACCATGCTTTAAAAAATTTTTTAAGATGATTAGGCATTCTGTTCAGCAAATTTGGCAAAAAGAAAATTGAAGTGCCTTCCCTTAAGGATGGCCCGCCTCGCATGAAGACGATGCATTCCGGATTTGTTATGTCTTAAAATTATAAAATGTTAATTAATTGTTAGCTAATCAGAGGTGTTAATCATTTTTTTAATTATAAGAAAAATTAAAAAGAAATGCAATGACAATTTCGATAATTTAAGATACTTGACTTAGTGAGGCTTTTTTTATGCTGGGAAATATTGCTTCATCAGCTACTGGAAAGGGAAGGAAGCTCAATAGAGCGGGATTTAGCGAAGCGTCGAGGGGCTGAGGTCAGCTATGCTGAAAATAAATTAGGTAAATTGCTGGAGCGTTTTTTGATTAAGGCAGTGCTCGTTATTTAAAATCGAGCGACACATCATGTCCTTTTAATCTAAGCTGCTCTTTTTCTCCATTCAAAAAATTGGCAATCTCGCTGCAACTGATGGCAAAAGTCAGACCCACATTAACCAATTTCAACTCAGTGACAAAGGCATCCAACACATAAGGCAGGTTTTCGTAATATTTGATATTTATTTCTTTTTGATTTGGAGTGAGCACCAATTGCGAATCGTAAGCCATTGAATTGGCCATGCCCAGATAGCTGTAACTTTTGTCTTTCTCATTCATTTTTATGATGGTGCCACCGGAAAATCCCCGATTGAACGGAGCGTCAATGAGAAATTTATTTTTATAAGGTGATGATCCAATTAGTCCTCGCGAGACGCTCAGAAATCCTTTGGGATAGCCGATAAGATAAATGCTTCGGCCAAATTTAATGTCTTGTTTATTCCCGAACATTCCTTTAAATGAATCTTCTATTAAGGGATTTTCTACTGTTTCCGTTTCGACCAGGGCAAGGTCATTTCTAATATCATTAACAATCATAATGCCAACTGTTCTTGCCCCGTTTTTATGGGTGACGTAAATTGCTTGACCTTTTTTTAGAGATAACGAAAGCAGATTTTTGGTGGGAAAGCCTTGTTCGCCAGAATAATAAGTTTTTATGGTATCTTGAAAATCGAACAGATGAAAACAGGTCAATAATAGAGTTTTTGAAGA
>CAZNDR010000408.1:0-2966 GCA_964571835.1 uncultured Cytophagia bacterium
TGCGCGACAGAGCAAGAAATTGTCAGAATAAAGGTTAAAAATATAATCGAATCTGACTTCTCATTTCTAAATTATCTTAAAACCATATAACCAGATGTAATTTGCCCGGCTGCAAAATGATTATTTCGCTTGCCATTAAATTGATTTATTCAATTCTGCTCTTAATTATTTTGCCATTTTTCACAAAATTGATCTTAAGGCAAATGGCAGCGCTTTTGTTACCGTTAAATTTCTGCCAGGCCATCATCCATACGTTGGAAAATGTTATGGGACATTTAACTAATTTATTTTTCTAAAAAGTTGATGAAAAAAGATGAATTGTCATGCTTAAAAAAAACAAACAAGTATTTTCAGCGATGGGAATTCTTATCTTTCTTAGTGCTGGATATTTATTCGCTCAACTTGATGAGCGATTTGGCTCTGTTGGCAGGGAAGGCACGTTGCATTTGGGACAAAAAGGATTAAGCTGGTATCGCGATTGGTGCGATTCATATTTGCCAGAAAACTTCCCCCCGCCTGGCAAAAACAAACTATGGACCGTGGGCAAAATTGATTACCGAACTGATGGTCTGGGAATGGATTATCGCTGGATCATCCTCGACTTGCTCGAAGATACTGACCAAAATTTCCTGCAAAGCTTTCTCAATCTCTGCTTGGCGGTGGTCGACCAAGGAATTATTCCTATAATCGGCGATTACTGGACGACACAAGTTCCCGTGCTGGAGGCCTCTTTGCAAGAAATACTTGATAATTTCGTTTACACTGACATGCAAATGAGGATAAAATACCGGGCAAAAACCAAAAATTCGCAAATCGATTTTCAGGAAGAACTGCCCCAATTTGAGCTGTCAGTTGTCGACAGTGCTATCTTATTTAGCACCAGCCTAAAGGTCAACTGGACAACTCACATTTTTGTCGAAGCCTGGGTGCTGAATCCAAATCCATTTCACTGGGGCTATATTTGGAAAGATGTCGGCGATGCTGATTGCGAATTCCAAACGACCATATATTTTAGCGGCGAGATAGGAATACTTGGTCGAGGCCGGGAACGGCGTCTGCAGGTGAAATCCATTACCGTCGATTCAAAAACTGAATCGAATATCGATTGGTCCACATTGGGGATCGATTTTACCTGGGAAGGATTGTCTAATTCGGTCGAAAATATGATTGACGGACAGGTGGAAAATAATATTAGTCAGGAATTCAATAAAAAGCCAATAACCAATCCCTATTATTTTGTCAGTTTTTTTAAATCTCTTTTTGCCAATGAAACTGTGCCAACGCAACAAGAAATTTTAGACCGCATTTTTAATGCCGAAAAAAAATACCTCAGCAAGATAATTGAACGCGCAGAGTTTACTGGACAATATTGGTCCATCGGCTATGAACCGAACTGGTTTCCGCTCCTTGAGCCGAAACAATATGCGGCCTATTTCACCTCGTATTATCGTTTGATCAAAGAAATCGATCCCACGGCAAAGGTACTTGGACCTCCCATTACCTTAACTGAAGTAATCGATCAGCCTGGAGAACTCATATTTTCATTAATACCCGGAATATTTTTATCCATGTTCGCCGGCATTGAAATCGAGCTGAAAAATCTGGTCAATTCCTATTTTGACGGTCGAGACAGCAAAAAATGGTTTCATGAATTTCTGGTTCATTTGCCGGCTGATGTCAAGATTGATGTCAATGAATTTCACATTTTTCCGTTGACAGCTGAAATTCAGCCGATAGATTGGGAAAAAACCTATTTGCTGATGGATTCAGTCGCCGTCTATATGAAAGCTGAAACGCAAACTGACCAAGTCTGGGTGACTGAATTTGGCAATATTGATTGGAAGCGAAAACAAAGTGATGTAGTTAATCTATGCAAAAATTTTTGCCAATATTTTAAAACCAACACAGTCGGCATTAACAAATGGTTTTGGTATCTCTCCCGAGGTCATTCTCCGTTTTTTGATTCGCCCTTCGGTCCGCCACCGCCCATCACTGCTTTATTGAATAATAATCTGACCGTGTCTGCCATTGGCAAGATTTATTTGAATGAAGCTGACAATACACCACCGTTGATGAGTCTTGCGCCAAGCGGAGAAGTGCTATCCGCGAATCCAGTCAAAATCAAATTTAGTTGGCAAGCCGCTCGCGAGTTTGACACTGGTGTTGTTGATTATCAAATTACCATTAAATCTGAACCAGATGAATTGATAGTGCTAAATCAGTGGCTTGGCAATCACCTATCAGAGACGATAATGGGCAAAGCAGATCAAACCTATTTTGCCAGCGTTCGTGCTAAAAATGGTGCCGGCTTGATTGGAGACTGGTCGGAATGGAGCGCAGGAGTAAAGGCTCAAGCCTCAAGCGATGATGAGACCAATTTTTTCAATTCGACAGACACGTCGGAAAATAAAAAAAATAGCTGGCTGCTTAGCAGTGAAAATAACCAACATCAACATACCAATTACTCAGCAGCTAATGAAATGCCGGTCGCGTTTGATTTATCGCCAAATGTTCCAAATCCTTTTAATCCCATTACCAACATCGAATATCAAATACCGGAAGAGGCTCTTGTCGTGATCAAGATTTACAACTCATTAGGACAGGAAATCAAGACCTTGGCCAATGAACTTCATCCCGCCGGCACTTTTGTTGTCCAATGGGATGGTCGTGATAATTTTGGCAATGAAATGGCCGCCGGGATTTATTTATGCCGGCTCACTGCAAGAACCTATTTTTGCACCAGAAAGATGACATTAATCAGGTGATGGTCGTTTTTTTCGCCCTTTCGAAATGCAGTTTTTCAAACTTTGTAACTATTGAGTGGTAAATTTATTTTGCTATCAGGTTCGACAAAACGGAATAGCTAAAGACAGTGTAATTTAAAGCTGAAATTATTTATAGAAATAGCAAATCATTTTCTTATTGCCCAGATTGCTTTTTTGCCACAAAGATCACGTCAATAAACG
>CAZNDR010000408.1:2976-4499 GCA_964571835.1 uncultured Cytophagia bacterium
AAATAATACCGATGCCACCTAACCATAACGTCACTGAGGTTTATGGTAAAAATAAAGATCGCTTGGTGATTGAAGATATTCCCATGATGAGCTGTCCCAACTGCGGCGAGAGCTACTTCACTGCAGCGACATTACACAAAATTGAACGGATTAAGTTGCATCGAACAAGCTTTGCTAAAGCGTGTGCGGTGGAAGTGGCTCCGTTTATTTAATAAGTTTTAAAAAGATACGCAGTTTTATCTCAAAAAAAGAGTTGGGCGAGAAAAAAATAAAATGCTCAGATAAAAGGCGCTTAACCACAAACGCTGATCAAATGGTGGTTAAAGGAAAAAGCCTGGGAGGATAAAAATTTTTAATCTTATCAGCGCTGCCTTGTTTTGCTGCTGAAGACATTTCTTTCGCCTAAACTTGCCGCAAGAAAAATTTTGCTGAAGTGTTTAATAGCATAAAAATATTTAGCCATCAAACTTCACCTAAACGAGGGAGAGAAAGATGTTCATTCCTAAAAAATTAAGAACATTAGTCCTTTTTGTTGGGCTAATTCTATTGGTGTTCATCTCGTTTTGCCTTTTGACGCCGACAAAATCGCCAGCCAATCCGCCTGAAGATAAATTAACCTACCACTCAAAAACCGGTGATGTGCTCGTCTATGAAAGCGTGCGGGAAAACACACGCACAATGGAGCGCAGCGGTGAAAGCTCGGAATTTACTACCACTCGCACTTATAATTTCCAATTAAAAACCGAAACTGCTATGGATAGCCTCAGCTTTGAATTGACAGTCAATAAACTGGAAACAGCCGGTGAAGGTGGTCGCGGCTTTCGAGGACCGAATCTTGATCCGGAAAAAATTATTGGCAAACGAGCCAGAATTACCATAAAAACCAATGGCGAAGTAAAAGGCATCACCGCCATTGATAGTATTGCTTTTGAAGAACAACCGGGCAGAGAAGAAAGAGGCGGCAGACCACCCGGCAGCCGAATGAATCCAGTGAACCTGCTGCGCGTTGCCTTTTTTATGTTGCCCGACCGCCCGATCAAAATCGGCGATTCCTGGACTGAGGATTACCAAGAACCAGCCGGCAGCGATTTGAGCTTTGGCAGATTCTCACAGGAGAGAAAAGTCACCGGCAAGTCCAAATTTTCCGTGGTTGGCAAAGAAAAGAAATTAGGGCTGGACTGCTATCATATCAGGGTCGAATCGCAGTACGAGAGCGAAGCGCACGGTTCGATGAGAGGCAGCGACTACAATTCTGAAGGCGAAGGAGAAGTCAAAGCTGACGCCTGGTTTGCCCATAAAGAAGGCGTGCTCGTTGAATATCAGACCAACGAGTTTTATGAAGGCACGACTGCCATTTCCGGAGAAACAAATCGAACCATGGCTAATTCTAATGAAACGAAAAGCACGCTAAAACTGGTGAAGTATAGCCCAAAATAAACCTGTACCCTGAATCGAGCCTTTTTTTGTGCTTTTAAATACTACAGCAGCTGCTTCCGATATTAGCGGAAGCAGCTTTTTTTTGC
>CAZNDR010000409.1:0-4462 GCA_964571835.1 uncultured Cytophagia bacterium
GTTTTATATAACAAGAAAAATAACTAAGGGGAGTTTAGTATGCGCAATTCACAAAATAAAAAAAAGCTCTGTTTGATGATCTTTATTTTTCAATTGATGATTGGCAATCTGGGCTTTGCCAAGGTCGGTGAGGTGCTAAAGGTTTTGGACTCGCCTGGCCAATTTCCCACCGGTCTCACCTTCGACGGCTTTTATCTCTGGGTTGCTGACAGAAAAACTGATCAGCTTTATCAGCTTGATCCCAATACCGGAAAACAAATCAAGAAGCTGCCCGCACCGGGCTACAGCCCAACCGGATTAGCCTGGGACGGCAGCCACTTGTGGACAATTGACGACAAAGAAAATTATCTGTATCGAATTAATGTGCAGAATGGTGTGGCTGAACGAATTATTGAGGCCTATACTCGCAATCCCAAAGACATTGCTTGGGATGGCAAGGTGCTCTGGATCGCCGATGACAAATTGCATATCATCCTGAGTATCGATACCGAAGATGGCATGATGATCAGTAATTTTCCAGCTCCGTCGGATAATCCGGACGGATTGACTTTTGATGGAAAATATCTGTGGATCACCGATCGCGGCAACAATAAAATTTATCGTGTCGTCCCGCAGACAGGCCAAGTCATTGCTGTTTTGAACTCTCCAGAAGCTTATCCGAGAGGATTAGCCTGGGCAAACGGAACGCTGTGGAATGTTGATTATCAATCGGATAACATTTACCAGATTAAAATAGATGACAGCGCCTTCCTTTCCCAGCTTGAACCCAAAAATCAATTGTTGGAAAATACGTTTGATTTTAGAAATTACGGTCCTGGCGAGGTAACTTCGCTTGATGTCTACATTGCCATTCCTGAAAATAGAGATAATCAGCAGTTATTGGAACCCGTGTCCTTTGAGCCAAAAGCAACTGATATTCTGACCGATCAATGGGGACAGAAAGTCGCTCACTTTCACATTAATAGTTTAGCTAGTGGAAAATTATTTCGGGCGACCATGTCTGTTAAGGCGAAAATTTTTTCCATCGAATATTACCTCGATCCAGATAAAGTGGGCGGACTTGAAGATATCTCCAAAGAGATCACTGAAAAATATCTTATTGATGGAAAAAAATTAATGATCCATGATCCTTTCATGCAAAACCTGGCCAGACAAATTGTGGGTGAGGAAAGGAATCCCTATTGGATAGCCAGAAAAATATATGATTATCTCATTGACCATCTTTCCTATAATTTAAAACCAGTCGGCGGCTGGAATACGGCTCCAACGGTACTCAAGCGAGGAACGGCTTCCTGTTCCGAATACTCTTTTTCTTTCATTGCTTTGTGCCGCGCCGTCGGATTGCCGGCTCGTTATGTGGGGACTATCTCGCTACGTGGCGATGATGCCAGCTATGATGAAGTATTTCATCGTTGGTGCGAGGTCTACCTGCCCAATTACGGCTGGATTCCTTTCGACGCCAATAAAGGCGATAAGACAAGTCCGGCCGATCAAGCCGCTGGAATCGGGGATGTCGATTGCCGCTATGTGATCACCACCACCAGCGGCGGCGATTCAAAATATCTGGACTGGACCTACAATTTTAATTATCGCTGGCAGTCCGCCGGCAAGTGCCGAGTTTATTCGGAGCAGTACGGCGAGTGGCAGCCTTTGAAAGAAAAGTAAAGCTAAAAATATAGCTAAAGCTAAAGAAAAAGATAAAGATTAAGGCTAAGATTGAGTTTTTTGTTGGTCAACGATTGATAGTTATGGGTCTCGGAGGAATCAATTTTTCATTTTGGCTATATGTTGTGGACCGACAGACGACATTCTTAAAATCGTTATGCTCGCTTATTATCACTTCACTTTTTTAGTGATCCGGTAAGCGGGTTTTAAGGTTGTTTGCAGTCTGTTGATTCAAAGGGAACTGTCCAAGAGAAAAAGCATACTAATCTCGTCCCAAAAAATCTAGCCCGAAAAAAATGATTAACGAACTAAAAAAGCTCTTCAAAGAAACGCCCGAAATTGCCGCAGCCTATCTTTTCGGCTCTGCAGCAGCAGGGGAGGCGGTCGTCAACGATCTGGACATTCTGATACTGCCATTTTCTGAAGCAGATTTTTATCAGATAGATTGTGCGCTTTCGACTAAAATAGCTTTAGCTACAGGATTTGAAACTGACAAAATTGATCTGATAGTTTTTGATTTGAAAATGGTAAAACCCGATATTTTGTTCGAGGCTGTCAATAAAGGCATTTTGCTTACCAATAAATCGCCAGAGCTGCTCACAAATAAAATTGAAGCATTGTCCAGCTATTTTTTAGAAAACGAGTATTGGATTAAAGAAAAAAAGCGAATCATGAAAGAACGTCTGGAGGCATTTTGTGCAGATTGATATAAAAAGAATTAGCAGTTATCTCGATCAGATTATTATCGAAACTGAAGTTATCGCTAAAACTCTTGCCCGTCAAAATGGTGAAATACTTCGTTCCGATTTAGATTTAAGAAGTTTAAAATATTCCTTAATTGTCATTTCCGAATCAATTGCCAATACTCTTCATCATTTGTTAGCTAAAAATTTTCAAATTGCTGTGTCAGGATATAAAGAAGTCTTAGCAAAAGCTTCAGAAAGAAATTTATTGTCAAAAAGATTATCCGACCGACTTTTGCCATTTATTCGTTTTCGAAATATGCTGGTTCACCAATACTGGGAAGTGGATGAACAATTATTGCTAAATAATCTCCGCGATGGACTTGATGATTTTAGGTGTTTTGTGAAGGAAATCAAGAAGCTGATTGAAGAAAATGAATCTTAAAATTAATTACAAGTATCCTGCTGATGAAGCACGTATTGAGCGAAGAGTAGTAAAACAGCCAAACTATAATTTATACCGAAATATCAATTTGACACAGTGCGGCGAAGTGCGACATTTCTAAAGTTATTATTTTTTCAGTTCA
Source organism: uncultured Cytophagia bacterium (assembly GCA_964571835.1). Lineage (GTDB taxonomy): Bacteria > Zhuqueibacterota > Zhuqueibacteria > Thermofontimicrobiales > Thermofontimicrobiaceae > CAZNDR01. Next base: position 2,936 of record CAZNDR010000409.1, read on the forward strand.
AACTTCCACCAACAATAACATTCCGGATTTGAAATGTCCGGCGGGCAACTCAAACATTGCATCTGCAATCGTTCATCGATCGTTTTGGCAAACAAGCCGTACTCGACTTTTCCCACTGAGCGGCAGGCAAAATCTGGCAAGCCCTTTTTGCGCCGCGCTGATTGGACGCGACAAGTTATCACCCGATACTCCAGCATATTTCCTTTCACAACAATTTCATCGTCGTTCAAAGAAGCATAAAGGCGGAAACGCAGCGCTTTTGCTAAACCATCAATTCCAGAATTTTTTCCCAATTCAAGAAAGTCAATCAGCCGTCGCGCTTCAATCACCGTGAATAAACGCCAGCTTTCGGTATCTATTTCAATTGCTGTTTCCTGTCCGAATTTTTTTTCAACAGATAAAAACCAGCAACCGTCATGAGCCAGCCAATTTTTAGCATAAATTTTCGCCAGTTGCCTTAATTTTTCTTTTGATAAATCGTCTATTCTGTTAGCCTGAATCATTGTCTCTCCCGAGCAAAGCGCCAAATTCTAAAATCCACGTTCCCAATAAAATTCCAAAATTAAAAGCTATTGATTTTTTAAAATCTTCAGTAGAGGTTTGGCATTTGAGCGTTGATGGCAATTTGGATTTTTGAGCTTGTAAAGATAGCTATATTCCTCTCCGATACCTGCCTCCCACTTCATAAAGTACATGGGTGATCTGACCCAGTGAAGCAAACTGGACTGTGTTCAACAGCTCCTCAAAAATATTGCCTCCGCAAAGCGCGACTTCCCGCAGTTTTTCTAATGCCTGTTGGGCTTTTTCTTTATTCTGCTGCTGGAAAGACTCGAGATTTTCCAGAATTTCATTTTTTTCTTCGTTTGTACTGCGAGTGATGTTCATGTTATCATACGGATTTGCTGTCGTATCTTTGACAAATTTATTCACTCCAATAATTGGGTATTCACCAGATTGTTTCAATTCTTCATAATACAGCGACTCTTCCTGAATCTTCGAGCGTTGGTACTGTTTTTCCATAGCGCCTAAGACGCCACCGCGCTGCGAGAGGCGGTGAAATTCCTTCAGCACCGCTTCCTCAACTAAATCGGTCAGTTCATCGATGATGAATGAACCTTGGTTAAAATTTTCATTTTTAATTGTCCCCATTTCATTGGAAAGGATCATTTGAATAGCCATTGACCGTCGTACTGATTCTTCGGTGGGCGTAGTTATTGCTTCATCATAAGAATTGGTGTGTAGCGAATTGCAGTTGTCATAAAATGCCAGCAGTGCCTGCAGGGTGGTGCGGATGTCATTCAATTCAATGTCCTGAGCATGAAGCGATCTGCCTGAAGTCTGAATGTGATATTTGAGTTTCTGACTGCGCTCATTGCCGCCGTATAAATCCCGAATGGCAATCGCCCAGATTCGCCGCGCCACTCTGCCGATGACCGAATATTCTGGCTCCATGCCATTACTAAAAAAGAATGAAAGATTAGCCGCAAAGTCGTCTATTGTTAAACCGCGGTTGAGAAAATATTCCAC
>CAZNDR010000410.1:0-4447 GCA_964571835.1 uncultured Cytophagia bacterium
CTTTTCAACTATTAATGTGCTTATCATTTTAGGTGTAGCAATTATATCTATTGTGCTAGTGAGCATTGCACTGGCGAAGCAATACAAAAAAGCGGGTCCGAACGAAGTGCTCATCATCTCCGGTGGGCGCATGAGGAAAGTGACGGAGCCGGATGGGACAGTCAGAAAAATTGGCTATCGTCTGAGCATTGGCGGGGGAACATTCGTCAAACCTTTCGTCGAACAGATTCAGGTTTTGCCATTAGAGGTTCATACTGTAAATATTAAAACGCCAGAAGTGTTGACGGCGCAGGGAGTGCACATCATTGCCGAAGCAACGGCTCAAGTTAAAATCAATAGCTCTGAACACATGATTCGGAGAGCCGCGGAACAATTTTTGAGCACTGGAGGCGAAGGCATCATCAAGGTTTCGCTGAGCGTCCTTGAAGGATATGTACGGGCAATTTTGGGCGCAATGACCGTCGAAGAGGTTTATCGAAATCGTGAACAGTTTGCTGCCAAAGTGATTGAATATTCGAAGGATGATTTTGAGCGCATGGGTTTGGAGGTTCTGTCGTTTGCTTTAAAAGATATCAGTGACACCCATGGCTATTTGGCAGCTTTAGGACAACCCAGAATCGCCCAGGTCAAGAAGGACGCCGCTATTGCCCAGGCGGAAACAGATAAGGAAGCCAGCATCAAGGCAGCTCAGGCAAGAAAAGATGGCGACATTGCCAAATTAAAAGCTGAAACTGAGATTGCGAAAGCCAACCGTGATTTTGAATTGCAGCGGGCCGAGTATCAGGCGGATATCAATCAGAAACGAGCGTTATCAGATCTTGCTTATGAATTAGAAAAATTCAAAATTGCTCAACAAATCAAAAAAGAAGAATCACGAGTCAAGCTGGTGGAAAAAGAGCAAGCTATTAAAATCGAAGAGATGGAAATTGTGCGCAAGGAAAAGGAATTAGAATCATCAATTAAAAAAGCGGCGGATGCAAAAAAATATCAGGCAAAAGCCGAAACCGAAGCGGAAAGCTACCGCATTCAGGAAGAGGCCAAAGCGAAAGTTCAGGCGCAGAAACTGCAGGGTGAAGCCGAAGCGGAATTGATAAAAGCCAAAGGCGAGGCTGAAGCTGAGGCTATGATGAAAAAGGCGGAGTCATGGAAGGATTATAATGAAGCGATGATTTATAAAATGGTCATCGATGCGCTACCGGAATTAGCGAGGGCAATTTCGGAGCCTTTGTCCAAAGTCGAGAAAATTGTTTTGGTTGGCGGAGGCGATAAATCGATCGGCGTTTCGAAAATTACCGAGCAAGTGGCTCAGGTGCTGGCGCAACTGCCGACCGTGGTTGAGTCGCTGAGTGGAGTTGATTTGACAAAATTGCTGGGAAAATTAGCAGCAGCCAAAAAAGAGCAAAAAGAAAAAAGCAGTTAACACGCAGAGCAAAATTTTAAGCAGAGTCGAACGGACAAATTGATAATTACAGTATGATAGCAAATAGAATACATCAAATCGGCTTTTCGCCGACTTTAAGAATAAATGCCAAAGCTCAACAAATGAAAGGAGAGGGAATCGATGTTATCGATCTGAGCGTTGGCGAACCAGATTTTCCTACGCCAGATAATATCAAACAAGCAGGAAAAACAGCCATTGATAATAATTTTACTAAATATACTCCTAATGCCGGAATACTTGCCCTGAAGAAAGCGATTATAGATCGGATAAAAAATGACCATGGGCTGGAATATGAGCCTGAAGAAATAATCGTTTCTAATGGCGCAAAAAATAGTATTTACAACTTATTTATGGCCATGCTGAACCAGAATGAAGAGGTCATCATTCCAGCGCCCTTTTGGGTGTCTTATCCGCACATGGTCAATTTAGCTGGCGGTGTTCCAGTTATTGTCCCAACGCGCGAAGAAAATGCTTTTAAATTAACGGCCAAAGATTTAACTCGCGCCATAAATTCCAATACCAAGGCGCTGATATTGAACAATCCTTCCAATCCGACCGGTACAGTTTACGCAAGGGAAGAGCTTGAAGAAATCGCTGAAATTGCAGTCGAAGAAGGGTTGGTGATTATCGCTGATGAGATTTATGAGAAATTGGTGTACGATGGCTTTCGTTTTTTTAGCATAGCGGCATTAGGCGAAAAGATAAAACAGAACACTGTGGTAATTAATGGCGTTTCCAAAGCTTACGCTATGACTGGTTGGCGAATAGGTTATGCGGCTGGTCCCAAAGAGTTGATAGCGGCGATGGACAAGATGCAGAGCCACGCAACTTCCAATGCCTGTAGCATTTCACAAAAAGCCAGTGTCGAAGCTTTTGCTGGGCCGCAGAATGAAATCAATAAAATGGTGTCTGAATTCCAGCGCCGTCGAAATTTTCTCCATTACAAAATCACCCAAATCCCACAGGTTACCTGTTTGAAAGCGCAGGGTGCTTTTTATTTATTTGCTAATTTTTCTGCCTATTATGATTATGCCTTTGAGGGAAATCAAATCCGCAATTCACACGGTTTAGCCTATTATTTGCTCAAACAGGCTCACGTTGCCATTGTGCCCGGCGATGCGTTCGGAGCTGATGATTTTATCCGCCTTTCCTATGCTACATCGATGGAAAATTTAGAAAATGCGATAGATAGGATCACCCAGGCCATGACCAGACTTCAGCCTGCACAAAAGACTTACCGCAAACCTCTCAATAATACAGCTACCAAGCAACGCACACCTGTACCAGTTGAGCCAAGCGTCAGTCTTGAGATAAGAGACGCGCTGGTGGCAGAGTCAGAAGCATTTATGACCTTTGATGGCTATTATGAATGGAACGTAAATATTGCTGGCATCATCGTGCAACTGCGCACGAATAGCCCACATCTTTATGATTTTTGGATGGAAAATTTTTATCCCTCACCCTTGGAAGCAGATGTTGAGCCACATGCTATCATCTATGCCGTTAATTGGATAACAGGCAGAGAGCCTCGAGCGTTTTATAATCCAGAAACGAGAACCGCTTTCTATTTCAAATCTGCCTATTATCCACAATTGCGCAGTTTGGTAATGGGAATGGTGATTGATATATCAGCGAAGTTGTACGACTTGCATGCCATCCGAGGCCAATCGGTAGATATTAATGGCGCAGGCGTTCTATTCATTGGCTCAGCCGGAACTGGGAAAAGCGAGCAATTTGCCGAATTGCTTAAATTACCAGAAACAAAGCTGCATTCAAACGATTTGGTTTTCGTGCGCTATTATGAAAAAGAAGCGCTGGCTGATGTGGTTGAACGAAAGTTTGTCATGAATACCAAATTCGTGGAACATTATAGCCAGCTGGCACAACTATTCGACAAGAGCAAATGTGAAAATGTGGTAACGACCAAAAATGAATGCGCGAACGATAAATGCCGCCGCGAACATAATTGTCGAATGGATCGAGGGTCACCTTACTGTTATTCAGCCTCAACAACTGCAGTAGCAATGCTCGATCCTTATTGGCTAAATGGTCCGGAGAAACATGTCAAGCGAACATCGATAAAATGGATTTTTCTATTCATAAAAGATCCGCTTTCACCTGCTATCGAAAAATTATCATCGGAACAGGCGATCAAAATTTTAGAAGTGGGAAGATCTCAAACCAATTTGGGAGGCATGCAAAATGTACCATTTTTTAATCCTCACTTGTTAATAAAATCTCTTGATCGTATTGATTTGCAAAAACATCATTTTGAAAAATTATTAAAAATTGCTCCCTGTTATTTGATAAATTCTGGGGTGGATAAAACAGAAAAAATAAGAGAAAGGATAGCAGCGATTGTCGAAGGCAATGAGAAAGCAGCGCTCATTTGACGCCATAATGATATTGAAAAAAAAATTATGACACAAACGGGCAGGTCGATAACAATCTGCCCGTTTTGTATAGTTCATAACCTATATCTTAATTTCGACCTTTTCTTTTTGCTATTTATTCAATAAAGTCAATATCCATCCGCACATTGCGCTGAAAGATTGAGTACATATCTTTCAGAAAATTTCCTTCTACATCCATTTTAACTGCCATAGTGAAAAAGACGAATTCGACAGGAATTCTCTCTGCGTCCAGTCCTTTGCCGACGCGTTCCATTTTATTTTTCACCGTAAAATCTTCGATGCTGACGTTGCTAAAAGTGATATTATTATCATAATCATCGTAAGGAGAAAATTTAACTTTGATCAACCTTTTCCTGAAGCCAGCGAACAGATCAGAAATTTGCAAGGTATTATTTAATTTTGCTTCTCCTTTAAGAAGCATTTTTACTAAAACCTCTTTTGACTCTGTATCTTTTTCCTGTTTTGGTTGGAAAGAAGTTATTCGTGCATCATCGAATGTGCTGCTCATAAAATTTTCCTTGATATTTTATTTTTAAATGCTAACGTTGATTTTGTAATCATAGTAAGCAGAAGGCTTAATGTGGTCCAATTA
>CAZNDR010000411.1:0-4443 GCA_964571835.1 uncultured Cytophagia bacterium
TAGCCCTTCATTTCATTTGGTTTTTTTCAACTGGTCATTCATATTATTAAATAAATTTAACATAATAGAATTTCATGCTCAAGAAAAGTCTAAATCATATCTTCCCCAATATACTCAAAATCTTCAATTTCCAAACCATCCAAATTGCTTCTCGAATAATTTTTTTAGACATCTTTGAGCTGCCTGCTTCACGATCCGTAAAAACGATGGGAATCTCTTTTATGCGAAAACCTTTTTTCCAGGCTTTAAAATTCATCTCGATTTGGAATGAATAACCATCGGAACTGATTTTATCTAAATCGATTGCCTCTAGCACATTTCTGCGGAAACATTTAAATCCGCCAGTTCCATCGTGAATTGGCATGCCAGTAACAATTCGGGTGTATTTATTGGCGCCAACGCTGAGAATTAGCCGTGACAAAGGCCAATTAATAACGTTGACTCCAGTAACATACCGTGAACCGATGACTAAATCATTTTCTAGTATGGCTTCTAAAAAATTCGGAATCTCCTCGGGATCATGTGAAAAATCGGCATCCATTTCAAATACATAATCATAGCCATTTTTTAGGGCAAATTTAAAGCCGGCGACATAGGCAGTGCCCAGTCCAGATTTTTCGCTACGCTTTAACAAATGAAGATTTTGTTTTTCAGTTTGCAAACCTTCGACAATTGCTGCGGTGCCATCGGGAGAGCTGTCATCGACAATCAGGACATGAAGATTTGTCAAGCCAAGGGAAAAAATCTGTTTGATCATCTGTCCAATATTTTGCGCTTCGTTGTAAGTCGGGATTACGACAAGAGATTTCATTCATTCTTTTCCTTAGCTTTTAATTTTCCGATATTGCTTTTTAAATAGCTTTAGTCCTTCCTCGACATTGGAAAGATAAATACCCAATTCTGTTTGCGCTTTGTTGACAATAAAGCCAGATTTAAGCGGGCGTTCAGCCTTTTGCTTTAAATCCGAGCTAACGACTGGCACGATGAGTGCTTCGTCCAGTTCAAAATTTCTAGCGATGGCCAGAGCAAAGCTGTAACGGTCAATTATTTCACTCCCGGAAACGTGAAAGATGCCCCAGCTGTTGAGCTCGATGATTTTGAATATCGCTTTAGCTAAATCATCAGCAAGCGTGGGGTTGCCTAATTGATCTGTAACAATTTTCACTGATTGATTGATTTTTAGCGTTGAAATGAGCCAGGTCACAAAGTTTGGTCTGATATTAATGCCAGCGCCATAAAGCACCATCGTCCTGACAATCGCATAGTCCAAATCAGAGGCAAAGAGCACGTTTTCGCTGGCCAGTTTGGACTTGCCATAATAGCCCAGTGGCGAGGCAAAATCATTTTCTGAATAGGGTCCATTTTTCCCGTCGAAGATGTAATCACTTGAAATCTGAATAACATTAGAGCCAATTTTTCGGGCAGCATAGACAATATTATTCACCGCATGAACATTAATTTTCCAACATTGCTCTCTGTATTTCTCACAGCTATCGACATCGGTCATCGCCGCGGTGTTGATGACATAGTGGGGATAAAAATTTAAGATCGCATTCGTCAACAATCGTCTATCTGTAATATCAATCCGTTCATATAAAAAATTTTTATGTCTGAGAAATGGCCTATCATGAATGTCGATGCCAAGAATAGTGTGATTGCTGTTCGCCGAAGCCAGCAATTTTTGTCCCAATAGACCGTTGACACCGGTAATAAGAATCTTTGCCATCGATGTGATCCTAATGTTGAATGCCTTTAATGGTACTTTGCAGTGGAGTAACTTCTACTCAGAGCTTTTGTTTTTTGCTGATTATCCTAATTTGACATTTTGCGTTCTTGACCAATGGGCAAGTATTACTTTTTCATCAGAAAAATAAAATAACAATGCCTATTTTACATACAAATAAAGTTTTTGTTTCAATTCTAATGATAAGGGTAGAAAATATAGAATAGCAATGAAATAGCGCCTAAAGCCCAGGTGCCCAATTTGACTTCCTTGGCGCGACCAGCTAATAATTTGACGATGGGATAGGTAGCTAATCCTGCGGTAATTCCGATTCCCAAGTTATAGGTAAAACTCATAAAGATAATGGTAAAAAAGGCTGGGATTAATTCTGTCAGGTCGGTAAAATTTATTTTGGTGACAGAATCGATCATTAAAATGCCCACGATAATGAGAGCTGGTCCGTAAGCACATTTTGGGATAGCTGTGAAAATCGGTGTAAAAAATAAGGCAAGCAGGAATAACAGCGAGGTAATTAGCACTGTGAACCCTGTTCGCCCACCTTCTTCAATGCCGGCAGCGGACTCAATGTAGCTGCCGGTAGTGGTCGTGCCGCAGCAGGCGCCAACTACAGTAGCTATGGCATCAGCCAGCATGGGTTTTTCAATTTCTGGCAGGTTGCCGTTTTCGTCTAAAAATCCAGCTCGAGCGCTGACGCCAATCAACGTACCGATAGTATCAACGAAATCCATTAAAAATACGCTCAGCAAAATGGGAAGGAATCCGATAGTTAGTATTTCAGCAATCCTAAATTGAAAAGCAATGGGAGCAATCGACGGCGGCATAGATATTATTCCGGCAGGATACAAAACATCGGGCAAGCTGACGCCTGACGCTTTAAATCCAAACGCCAACGCCGTTGTACTTAAAATGCCAATCAAAATTGCGCCTCTGACTTTTCGGATCATCAGCACACCCATTAAAAAAAAGGAAAATAAAGCTAACAAAACTTGTGCCGAGCTTAAATCTCCGATCTTTACTGGAACTGGTCCGCCAATGGTTGGCTCTTTCACGACTATTCCTGTATCAACTAAACCAATAAAGGTCAAAAAGAGCCCAATTCCCACTACAAAAGAATATTTTAAAGAGGCAGGAACTGCCTGTGCTAACCAGGCGCGCAAACCAATTAGAGTGACCAAAACGAAAATTACTCCACCAAACAAAACCGCGGTTATTCCCGCTTGCCAAGAATAGCCCAAACTTGCCACGACAGTAAAAGCGATAAAAGCATTTTCACCCATGTATGGTGCAATAGCAATAGGTCGATTGGCATAGAAAGCCATTAATAACGTTCCAATCACTGCAGCCAAAATAGTCGCCACTGTTGAAGGGCCTTTGGGAATGCCGGCAACTTCCAGAATTCCAGGATTGACAATAATAATGTATGACATGGTCAAGAAGGTCGTTATGCCAGCGACAATTTCGCGACGATAGGTAGTGCCGTACTCATCAAATTTAAAAAAATCTTTCATAGTCATTCCTCCTTAGCTAATCGTTGACTGGTGAATGTTTAATTTAAATCTGGCAATTTGCTGCCCTGTTTTTTAAATTCAATATATTTTTGTTTAATAGAATTATGTTGCAGACCAAGAATTTGAGCAGCTAAAACTGCGGCATTAATAGCTCCAGCTTTGCCAATGGCGCAGGTGGCAACAGGAACGCCGGAAGGCATTTGAACAATTGAATAAAGCGCATCAAGCCCGCCTAAGGCAGAACCGCTCAATGGCACGCCAATAACCGGAAGAGTTGTGTGGGCGGCAATGACACCCGGCAAATGAGCTGCCATGCCTGCGGCGGCGATGATGATTTTGAATCCGTTTTTCTCTGCCTGGCGCGCAAAATCTGCTGTTTCATTCGGCGCGCGGTGAGCAGAAAGAATGTACTCTTTGCAATTAATGCCAAAATATTCCAAATGCCGCCTACATTCAGACATGATCGGTTGGTCAGAACTGCTACCCATGAAGACAGCTACCAAATTGTCTTTTGCCATAATACCGCTCCAATTAACACTTTTTGGAAATATAAGATAAGAAAACTAATCAAAAATGCAAGCTTTGAAGACTAAAAAATGATTTATAATTCACTTAATTCTTAGGATTAAAAAACTGTTGTACTGCAGGCAGTTTTGATGTTTTGGCTTCAATGAATTTGCCCTGAAAGAGAACTTCACCCTGATCCAAGAAAATAATCCGATCTGCTATTCTCTGAATGCTGGTTAATTCATGAGTGACAACGACCAAGGTCATATTTAAAATATCACGCAATTTAAGCAGCAGATCATCCAATGCGCAAGCAGTTACTGGATCAAGCCCGGCCGTTGGCTCGTCGCCGAAAAGAATTTGTGGATCAAGTGCGATCGCCCGTGCTAATGAAGCACGTTTTCGCATCCCTCCCGAAAGCTGAGACGGGTACAAATTAGCGGCATGCCCCAATTCGACCAAATTCAATTTATTCTGTACTATCCGACTAATAATGGAATGAGGCAAATTAGTGTGCTGTTCCAGGGGAATGGCGATATTTTCTCCGACGGTGATGGAATTTAACAAGGCGCCATTTTGGAAGAGCACACCAATTCGCCGAAGAATAGAATTGAAATTATTTTCCTCCATCATGGTTACATCCTGTCCAAAAATTTCGATTGAACCAGACGCCAGCTGATAAAG
>CAZNDR010000412.1:0-4438 GCA_964571835.1 uncultured Cytophagia bacterium
AGGACAAAACACTCGGCGTCTTTTTTGATGAAGCAAAAATCATTTATAATGGTGCAGCAAATGTTAGGGCATAATAAAATTTGCTTCAACTGTTTTTTGCCGATCCTGACGTCGCCACCGCTTCACATGACAGTGCTTTATCTTCGCTCAGCAGGGCAGAGTTGACATGTCACGCCGAGTCAAGCTGAAGGGCAAAATCAATGGGTGAAGTCAAACAGTGAAGTTAGCGTTCACTAAAAGCCACAAGATCCGGCATGGGCTAATTAGCGATACGACCAAATTATTTTTCCCCCAATAGCAGCTGTTCTTTTTAGCTGAGATCACCGATGAAGTGAGTCGTATGCCAATTATTCCAGTTCAATTAGATGCCAGAGGATTTTTTGAGATGCTAAGCGCCGACAATAAATTTTAGCTTAATATCGGGAAATAAATTTTGGAAATTCTAAATAGCAAGCGCCTCACGCGGCCAGACGAATCCGCCATTGGCGCATTACCAATAAATTACACAATGCCAATGATCAATTCCCAAAAAGCAACGGAGCTATGTTTTCTGCTTTTGAGTGAAACTCGAGATCAATTTATTTTAGTTTTGATGCAGTAATGCGAGTTCTTTGCTATTGCCTAAATTTATTTATTTGGAAATTAGAAATAATCTTGCTATATTTGCCGCCATTCAAGATTAAATAATAACGGATGATAATTGATAAACTATATTGGTGAACTGGCCGCTCTTTTGACCGCAATCTCCTGGTCTTTTACCTCGATTTTTTTTACCATAGCGGCGACCAAAATTGGCGCTTTTGAAGTCAATAAAATCAGGCTCTATTTTGCCAGTTTTTTTTTAATGACGGCGCAATTTATTTTATACGGTAATCTGCTTCCACTGCAGGTTGAAGCCAATCGCTGGTGGTGGCTTGGTGTTTCAGGCGTAGTGGGCTTAATAATCGGCGATGGGCTGCTACTGCAAGCGTTTGTGCTGATTGGCGCCCGGTTATCTATGCTGCTCATGTCGCTGGTGCCCATCGCATCGACGCTGTTAGCCTGGCTGTTTTTGAATGAAAGGCTTACCCTCGTTCAGATGTGTGCGATATTGGTGACCTTGGCTGGCATTTGCTGGGTCGTGTTGGACAAAGTAAATAACGAAAGAAAATCGACCAAGCAACACTATCGCCAGGGCATTTTATGCGGCATCGTGGCCGCTTTGTGTCAAGCCATTGGGTTAATTGCGGCTAAAAAAGGAATGGCAGGAAATTTTTCTCCTCTGACTGCCACCTTGATGAGGATTTCGATTTCAGCTTTGCTTTTATTATTATTCAGCATTTTTGCCAAAAATGTTTTTTCAGCAAAAACAAGAGAATTTTTCAAAACAGCACTGCTGCCAATTTTCGGCGGCTCTTTTTTTGGGCCTTTTGTGGGCATCTGGCTGTCTTTGGTCGCCATAAAGCATTGTAACATTGGCATTGCTTCGACGCTTTTAGCCCTACCGCCAATTTTTCTCATTCCCCTGACTCATTGGATCTTCAAAGAAAAAATCAGTTTCGCCTCGGTGTCCGGCACGATCGTGGCAATTGTTGGCGTGGCAATTATTTTTCTGAGCTGATGTTAAAAAGGGAATTTTTGCTGTTCTTATTTTTGCCATAAATTTTCTGCCAGCCAATTGGACAGTTTGATTGAGTTGTGATCTTCAGAAATGGTCCCAGCGTTCACAAATAGCAACTTAGTTGACCGCACCAGTCAGAAGCTGATAAAAGGGGGAAAGCAATTGATGAATTCCCCCCTCAGAATATGAGAACGAATCTCCTTCTGGCCAGAGAATTATTCCTTAATCGAAATTTATTGGTATCGAGCTAAATAAATCGTGCTCTGGTTCGCGCCCTTGGCTTGATCGTTTATCGATAAAACTCAGTACATCATTTCATAAATTCTTGCAAGATTCAAATGTCAAAATGGAGAGCAATCAAGCCCCATTAAAACTGCTGAAGCAGTTCTTTATTTGTCGTTTTAATTATTTTTCACCCCACTGAAGCGGTATGCTGTTTCAAGTGCAGTTTAATATTTGCAGCAGCACCCCGCTTCAGCAGGGTGGCAGCAATTTACCGCAGGTAAAAATAACCGCTTCAGCGGTTTCCAAATTTAATTATGTTTCAGACAATCCCTACATCAAATTATGAAATGGTGTACTTAGTGGAAAAAGATGCCAACGACGGGTAAACTAAAGTATTTTTCCAGAAAATTTATCAGATTAATTAGAAATGCCTGCAGTATCATTTTACATTCTATAATGAGCCACTAATTATAATCTGGAATTCGGACGCTTTTATCTGAAATGATGCTAAAATTTTTTCTCGAAAGATAACTGACCTAATTTGGTAAATCACTAAATTAAGTCAAGAACGAAATTTTTTCACCTGAAACAAGCGGTCAACTGTCGGCAGTAAGTCAACAGCTTGCAAAAAGGCACTAATTATTTTGAGATGTCTTTGCCCTGCTTTGAATGCCGTTTATTCCAGCCTAATTTCCTTGCTATCCTTTCCGCCTTTCAAACAATCCAAATGGACTTTCACTTTGCCTTTTCCTTCGATCAGAAAATGATATTCCACGTCAGCTTTGCCGGGGATGCCGTTGAGGAGTCGGAGATTTTTCAAATCTTTTTGATCGATGAAATCCACTTCGCTGTCTTCGACGCGCAGAAAGTAGCGGCGGTAGCGCTCAGGCACTTCGGATAAATTGGAGCTTTTAGCGCGGCCAGCCGCCAGTACTTTAACGTCGCCGTCAATGGATAAAATATCCGGCCGCTGAACTTTGTTTTCAATAGCAGCCGCTGACATGGTAGGCATGAGCCGTTCGTTGTAAATAGTTACTTTTAACGTCTTCAAGCCAACTGCGGTCTTTTCCACGGACAGATTTTTTATTTTAGGCAGCGGCATGTGATAGGCATGGTACAGGCAAAACGCCATATTGCGATGACACAACTCTTCCAGCAGCCAGGTGGGCGGCACTCGACCGCTCAATTTGGTCTGGTCGCGATCGATAGTTACTTTGCCTAATTGGGGGTGCTCGATTTCGTGCAAGCGCACATAGGTATTATTCATATCGATATATTTGTCGAAAAATTGTTCTTCTTCATCGGTTATATTTTTGTCTTTGTCCAGATCAGCACGTGGAGTCCACAATTCATTGGAAAAAGAATAGATGCCCAGCAGGTCATGAGTAAAATCGATAAACCCACCCCAGACCGGATAGAGCTCGCTCCAGATTATCAGGTAGCGATAACCTTCGATAATTTTTTCACCATCTTTGCCAATAGCGTCGTAAACGGACAGATCAGCCTGCTGATATTCACCATGTAATTGAACGCCAGGTCCGCGCAGGATCATGCCGCCGGAATTATGGAATGCCTGAACCCCGGCGATATGAGGATGAGTGTACAGAAAATCGCGCGTACATCGCGATTCAATCCAATGAAAAGGATAATCGCCAGCGCCGCGCTGAATATTTTTCGGTTGCCAGTAAGCGCCCCAGTCGCGATTGGGATCATAGCCACCACCGCCGTCTTCGTTGATGCGGCCGTCACCGTCATTGTCAATACCTTCGCTGCCGACAAACTTATAATCGCCCACTTCATCAGGCTTGCCTTCGATATTCTTTTTTATCATCACCAGAAAATCGCCAGTGTCTGACAGACGATGCGTGCCTTCGCCAGGCTTAACTTTGAGGAACATGGAGCCAACTTCACCATCACCGTCGAGGTCTTCTGGCCCGTCTTCATCGTAAAGTCCATCGTCATCTTCATCGTACGGATGTTGGCTGGAGCGGGCCTGAGCACCCTGGTGCAGCCACAGGTCACGACCATCCGGATTCACCGAGGGGAATAAATAGTAAACGCGTTCATCAACCAGCTTTTTGACGTAATCGTTGTAAGGATAATTTTCCATCAGATACCAGATGGTGTACAGGCACACCTCGCCGCCCTGAATTTCGTTGCCGTGAATGTTGGCGTCGATGTACATGGCGGCTTTGTCTTGTTCAGCGCCGGTTTCCGGATTATTGATGGTCATGTACCACAGCTCTCGACCCTGGTAAGATTGTCCAATAGAACGCAGTTTCAAAAATTTAGGAAAGGCAGTTTCCAGCTTTCGTAATGTCTGCTCCATTTCTTGCCAATCATGATATTGATTAAAAGAGAGATTAACTTGCCGCGTTTTCCAGGTTCGAGGCAAATAATTTTGAGCCTGCGACAATGAAACAGAAAAAATAAAGAGCAGTAAGAAAAGTCCAATGCGATAGCTTCTATTTTTACTATTATTTTTCATTCTCAATAATCCTCCAAATTAAGCGACGGTAGAATTTTAGCCGGTCAGGCCTATTTTAAAACGATATTTTTCTCGGTAGTGCCGCCGCCATTTCTTGCCCATAATTTAATAGCTATCTTTTTCCC
>CAZNDR010000413.1:0-4433 GCA_964571835.1 uncultured Cytophagia bacterium
ATCAAACCTTAGTAGCAAAAAAAAATTAATGGAGCCAAAACCTTATTGCCTTATTGGCAAAATAATGAGCTAATAAGCTTAAGCCGATGGATTGATTTTTCTACTGAGGCTTAAAAAAATTAAGGGTCCAATATATTTAATTTGATGTCTCTTGTTTTTCAAATGATCATTCATATTAATAATACGGAGTAGACAAGTGAAAATTAAAATCTACCTCTTAGTTGGTTTTTTCCTGTTGAGTTTTAATTATTGCTCCGTCCATCGCCAGCTGGACAATTCGAATAATGGAGATAAAATCGCCGAAAGAATGAGCTATCTCAAAGAAATATCGGTTAGTCTCCAGCAAAAATGGCCAAATAACCGTACTATCAACATCGTCTGTCACGGACATAGCGTTCCGGCTGGCTATTTTGAAACTCCATCAGTGAACACGTTTGAAGCTTATCCTCATCTTTTGCACCAGATTTTAAAAACACATTTTCCCTTTGCCGTGATTAATGTTTTTGTCACGGCCATTGGTGGCGAGACCTCAGAATCAGGAGCCAGGCGTTTTGATAGAGATGTCCTCTCGATCAAACCAGATGTCATTACCATTGATTACGCCTTGAATGACCGGGGGATTGGCTTGGCACGAGCGAAAAAAGCTTGGACAACGATGATAGCAGCGGCAAAAAAAAGAGGCAGCAAAGTCATATTGATGACACCAACTGCAGATAAGAGAGCAGATTTTGAAAATCCTAATGATCCGCTAAACTTACACGCCGAACAAATCAGGCAACTGGCGAAAAAATATCAGGTGGGATTGGTGGATAGTTATGCCTGCTTCGGAAATTATGTCAAAAATGGCGGCCACCTGGACGATTTGATGTCACAGGTAAATCACCCCAATCGTCGCGGGCACGAGCTAATTGCACAAGAGTTATGGTTATGGTTTAAATAGCCGGTTGACATTCCTGCAGGCGATAGTTACTTAAGCTTGATAATCAATGATCGCGCTGCAAAATAAACTATCTCCAAATCATAAAACAGGAAAATCAGAGCATGAAAAGATCTCGAGAATTTTCAATTGCTAATATTTTTTGGGTTTTGCTAATTCTATTCACCTGCACTCAAGAACAGCCCACGATAAAAAGCGTGATGGACAGTATTGTCAGCCGCTTTTATAAAACAATGGATAGTTCAACTTTATTTTCGCTTGATGACCAAAAAATCTTGCAGTTGATTTCTGAAAAAGAAAAAACAGTGTTTGCTACAAAATACTGGTCATTCGAGGTGAATGTCCCGGCGATCGTGTCTATTATGCGTCACGTGGATCAGCCGGTAAAGCCATTCTGGTTGAACGAGAAAAACGGCTTTACCAAAACCCAGCTTTTCGTTAAAAATGAACAATATACTTACGAAGTGTGGCAAAAATATTTCCCGGCTGGAAAAGTTGAATTGGGTATCAACGGCTTTGACAAGCATCGGCCAGTTTATTTCGTTTCAGTGGCAGCACAAAATCAAAATGATGAGCTGCGGCTGTTTAATTTTTATCCCAAAAATCAACATGTCAGTCTCATGGATGTTGGCTTGTTTACTTATATTGATTGGGACGAGTTGGTATTGACTCAAGTTCCGGATGAGTTAAAAGGCCAAAAATTGCTGACGACCATTCGCGGGCGGGCGCGAGAGGCGCATCTGGTTCATGCTTTTCGCACCACCGCTTTTCCTTCCTCTGCCGAACCAGACCAGATTTTGCTGACCTGGAGCGACAATCCACAGACCACCCAGACTATTCAATGGCGGACATCGGTGGAGGTGACCGATGGCGCTGTCTTGTATCAGCCCAAAAATGCTAATCCCGATCAACACTTGCAGGAGACAAAAGCGCAACTGCAACTGTTGGAGGACCGTTTGCTGCAGAATGATCGCTTCATTCATCGCTTTACAGCCAAGCTGCAAAATTTGTCGCCAGCTACGACCTATATCTATCAGGTCGGCAGCCACCAAAAAAATAAATGGAGCAGCCAGGCGGAATTCACTACTGCACCGGACAGTTCCCAGCCGTTCTCCTTTGTCTACTTTGGTGACAGCCACTGTTCGCCTTATTGGGGCAAACTTATCAATTCCGCCCAGGCGCGCTTTTCAAATACAGCGTTTTACACCATTGCTGGCGATGTGGTGAGCACAGGCTTAAATCGTGATGATTGGGATCAATTGTTTGCCTACGGCGCTGAGGTTTTCAAATACAAACCACTGATGCCAGCGCTCGGCAATCACGACGATCAGGATGGACTTGGCGCTCAAATGTATCTGGATTTTTTTGCCCTGCCTGAAAATGGTCCCCCAGAGCTGGAAAAAGAACGAGCCTACAGCTTCACCTATTCCAACGCGTTTTTTATTATCCTTGATGTGACATCAGCTTACGCTAAACAGGTCGATTGGCTCGAACAACAGCTTGCCCACAGTCAGGCGACCTGGAAATTTGCCGTGTTCCATTTTCCGCCTTATATGCATGAAATTGATTACCGAGATATCCGAAAATTATGGGGCGATGTTTTTGACCTATACCATCTGGACATGGCTTTCAGCGGGCATGTCCATTATTATGTTCGATCCAAACCGATGTATCAAGGACAAGCTGTCGCCTCACCGGCTGAAGGGACCATTTATGTTACCTCGGTAGCCATCCCGGCTAGTGATGAGGAGAAACCGGATGAAAGATACACTGAAGTTCATTTTGGAGGTGGCATGATCTATCAACAGATTAGTATTGAAGGAAATTGTTTGACCTATCAGGTTTTTGATATTGATGGTCATGTGCGAGATGAACTGGTGATAAAAAAAGAGAATACTGGCTCATTAACGCTGCAGCAATAAAATTTGCAGAGCGAAATAATAAAATAAACGAATGAACCAGCTTTCTCAACAACAGCGCAACTGGCGCTGGCGGATTCTGTTAGCCTCATATTTGGCTTATGCTGGCTATTATCTGACGCGCAAAACTTTTACCATTGTCAAGACCACCCTGACAGTTGAATTCCAAATAGGATTGGATGCCATCGCCCATGTTTGGACGGTCTTCTTATTCGCCTATCTGGTCGGTCAATTCGTCAATAGTTACCTTGGCAGGAAATGGGGCGCGCGGATTCTGCTGCTCGGCGGATTAGGAATTTCCATTTTGATCAACGTGATTTTTGGCTTTGCCAATTCTTACTCCACGCTGATGGTCTTTATGTTTTTTAATGGTCTGGTCCAAGCCAGTGGTTGGCCAGGCTGTGTGGGTGCGGTGGCGCAGTGGCTTCGCCAAAAAGAGCGCGGGACGATAATGGGATTCTGGTCTACCAATTACCTGCTGGGCAATATTGTTGTCAAAATGTTAGGTGGATACGTGCTCGCAGCCTGTGGATGGCGCTACGCTTTTTGGGGCAACACAGTGATCACCTTTTTCGTCTGGTGGCTCATTTATTTTTGGCAGCGAAATAAACCTGAAGATGTTGGACTCGAGCCAATTGTGAAACAAGATTTTTCGGCTCGATCAGAAGTCCGGGCTTCGACAGCCGAGAGAATCCCCTTCAGCGAATATTTGAAATTGCTCACCAATCCCATTGTTTTGCTTATGGGCATGAGCTATTTTTCCATTAAATTTTTACGTTACGCGCTCGATTCCTGGCTGCCAACTTTTCTTAATATTTCAGGATTGGGCAAAGCGCAGGCTGCGTATTATTCATCTATCTTTGATATGGCCGGCTTGGCTGGTAGTATTTTTGCCGGCATTGCTCTGGATCGATTTTTTCGCTCTCGCTGGGAGCGATTGAGTTTAGCCATGGGATTGGGTTTGGTGATTAGCTATTACGCGGTAATACAATTAGGACAAAATCCCGTCCTGCTAGCATATTTGTATGGCTTGGTAGGCTTTATGATTTACGGGCCCGACACGATTCTGTGCGGCGCCGCGTCGGTTCAGGTAGCTGGTGAAAAAAATAGTGTTGCCGTGGTTGGCATAGTCAATGGGATTGGCTGCTTAGGACCGGTGATTCAGGAAGAGGTGATTGCCTGGTTCATGAAAGAAAAAGCGGCAAGTCAGGGCATTCATGATGCCAACGAGCTGGCTTTGTTTTTAAGTATGGCGTTCGTTTTAATAATGGTAATCATCAATGGGTGGATTTTTATGATACAAAAAAAATTTAAGAATGCCACCTAAAGTTCGAAATTGAATTTTAGAAATTTTAAAAATAGATCTTCGAAGGCGCCCAGTTGCCTCGGCCTTTGGCGTGATTACAAATAAATTGTAGGAAATCAATACTCCAGTCCCAAGCTGCCATGGAGCTATTTTATAACTTTTTAAATGATATTCAAAATCAATTAATTTTGGTTTTTGGAATTTGACATTTTTATTTAGTATCCGCTCAATAATGTATGGCATAGCATTATCGTTCATAAGAATGTGTCAT
>CAZNDR010000414.1:0-4414 GCA_964571835.1 uncultured Cytophagia bacterium
AAGATACTGGACGAAAGCCGTACCCGATATCAAGTTCGCTTTAAAGCCCAAAATACCGAAGCGGTCGAGGGCTTGATTTCTGTTACGCTCAGGCTTGGCGGAGGTGGACGTTTTTTTGGTCCGCCCGGTTCAGAAGATCAGCCGGAAGAAAAGTATTTTAGCCTGCCTCCTGGCGTGACCAAAGAAATCGGCCTTGTGTTGGACGAACAGCCGCGGATGGCTTCGATAAATACACTGGTATCAAAAAATCTTCCCTGCACCATTACACGACGATTTGAGGATTTGGAGCTAAATGAAAAAGCAAAGGCTTTCGAAGGTGAACGAATTCTTGATGAGGCTATTCAACTAACCCTTCCAGGAGAAATTGTCGTTGATAATGAAGATGCTGGATTTAAGTTATTAACTCAGCAGAAAATTAGCTTTCTCAAAAAAATTCTGCAAAGCAAGAAGAAAGAAGAAGAGGAATACATTGGCTTTAATTTTTGGCAAGCGCCAAGCTCATGGCAAAAGACGACCTATGCAGATTTTTATGGAAGATATATCCACTCCGCGCATTACCTAAAAGCCGGCAAAGGCGAAAAAAAAGTCGCCTGGGAAACTGAAATTAAAGAAAATGGCAACTATGATATTTATTATCATGCAACTCAAATTCAACTCCCCTGGATGCGACGCGGTCCTGACGGTGGAAACAGAGGACGCCAATTTGTCGAACAATTCCACTTTATCATTTACCACGACGATGGCGCTGATAAAGTCAGTTTGAATATGGAAACAGCGGAAAGCGAATGGAGCTTTTTAGGAACTTATTACCTTTCAGCCGGCAACACCAAAGTTGAATTAACAGATGAATCAAAAGGTAGAATAGTTTTCGCTGATGCTGTGAAATGGGTTATGCATTAAAAAGCTTCAGGCAAAGATAAAGGTAAAGCAAGAAAAATAAAGGATAATACTTTGGCTTTTAGCAAGCCATTTTTGCTCTATCTTTAGCTTTTCCATCAGCTTTAGCTTATGCTTTTACTTTGCCTTGCCGGGATGCAACAAGAACTCAAAAATTTAATAAATTTTTGTTTTGATTAAAAATTGAAGGATTGAATAAATGACTGGAGCAATTGAATTGAAACATAAAACGCTAATGATTTTATTATTTTTTCTAGCCTGGTTGACAGCCCAATTTTCCGGTGCACAAGAACCTTTGACGCTGGAAAAATCATTGGAAATTGCCATGCTCAATAGTCCGAACATCAAGCACTCTCAGCTGAGTTTAGAGCGCAGCCAGCAAATGTTAAATGCCCGGCTGGCGTCGTTAAAATCGCAATTCAGTTTGACTTTGACGCCCTTGAGCTACTCTCACACCCGTCAGTTTATCGGACTTTTTTCAAGCTGGTACACCAGTGAAACCAAACAATCGATGGGCGAATTTACTATTTCCCAGCCGATAAAATGGACCGACGGCACACTGGCATTGATTAATCAGCTAAGCTGGAGAGATTCGTACAGCCAGTTTAATGACTCAAAAAGCAAAACTTTTAGTAATGACTTGTACTTAAATTTTAGGCAGCCCATTTTTACCTATAACCGAACTCTGGTGGAAACGCGCGGGTTGGAATTGGATTTGGAAAATGCTGCTTTAAACTACGCGATTCAAAAGCTGACTTTAGAGTACCAAGTGACTCAGGCGTTTTTCAATGTTTATCAAAAAAAATCCAGCGTCGATGTGGCTATCGATGAATACAACAACCGTAATCAAAGTTATCAGATAATCAAAAATAAAGTTGATGCCGGGCTGGCAGCGCAGGAGGAACTTTATCAAGCCGAACTGGATATGACCTCGAGCAAATCCAGTGTACAAAACAATCAGACCGATCTGGAAAACTTTCTAGACTCATTTAAGCAGCTCATTGGCTTGTCCATTTATGCTGACATTTCTGTCACTGCGGATGTCTCGCATCGGCCGGTAGAAGTTGACCTACAAAAAGCATTAGACACAGCGCTCAAATATCGAATGGAATTGCGGCAGCGCAATATTGATATTGAGGCAGCTCGCTTTGATTTGATTCAAGCTTCAGCCACCAATGAATTTCGGGGCGATGTAAATGTTTCGTACGGAATTATTGGCACCCACGAAAAATTCGAGCAACTGTACAATGTGCCAACTAAAAATCAACAATTGTCGTTGCAGTTAAATATTCCTCTTTTTGATTGGGGCGAAAAAAAATCAAGAATCAAAGCGTTTGAGGCGTCGGTTAAAAATAGTGAACTGTCTCTCGAAGATCAAAAAAACGATATTATTATTGAAGTGCGCCGCGCTTACCGCAATTTGAAAAATCTGGTCAATCAAATCGAAATAGCCAACCAGAACGTCCGCAATGCCCAGTTAACTTATGACATTAATCTGGAGCGTTATAAAAACGGAGATATTACCAGTATGGATTTGAACCTGTTTCAAAATCAGCTTTCCAAAGCAAAAATGGATAAGATCAGTGCACTTATCAATTATAAATTAGAGTTGCTGAATTTGAAAGTTCTTTCCTTATACGATTTTGAAAAAGACCGACCAGTGGCATCGGATATCATTAAATATAACTAAAAGCAATTTACCAAATAAAAAGCAAGTCATAAAAACAATAAAAGCTAAAGGAGTACATGGTGAAATATCGAATGTTGATTTTAGTGGGATTAGTTTTTTTAATTGGTTGTGGCGGACAGGAAGGCGACACTGGCTCTGAAATTGCTGTCCCGGTTTCTGTCGAGGAAATTCGCCTCAAACCTATCGAGCAGTTTATCTCCACCACAGGCACGGTTAACGCTACTGATGAAGTGACGTTAAAATCTGAAACTTCCGGCTTTTACCGGCTGGCGATCAATCCGAAAACAAAACAGCCCTATAAAATTGGTGACTTTGTCGAAAAAGATTCCACTATTATTTATCTGGATAACCCTGAGTTGGAAAATACAACTAAAATAGAATCGCAACGACTGAATTTGGAAATATCTCAGCAGGAATACGAAAAGCAAAAATCGCTTTATGAAAAGGGTGGCGTAACTTTTCGTGAACTAAAAAACTCAGAAAAGACTTTGATCGATGCCCGATATAATTATGACAATGCAATGATTCAGCTCTCCAAATTAAAAATCAAAGCACCCTTTGAAGGCGTTATTGTTGATCTTCCCTATTACACGCCACGAATCAAAGTGGAGGCTGGCTTAGCCCTGGCAAAGATAATGAACTATCGTATGTTATACATGGACGTCAATTTGCCTGGCAAATCTTTGGGTGAAGTAAAGGTAAATCAACCAGTCCGTGTCATGAATTATACCATGCCGGAAGATACCCTATCCGGCAAAATAACTCAGGTTTCGCCAGCTTTAGATCCAGACAGCCGGTCTTTTAAATCATCGATTGAAATAAGTAATCCTGATTGGCTGCTGAGACCGGGCATGTTCACCAAGGCTGAAATTATTGTGGCAAAAAAAGACAGCGCCATTGTCATTCCCAAAGAAATCATTTTAGCCAAACGCAGCGGCAAAACTGTTTTTATTGTTGATAAAGGCGCTGCTGAAGACAGGGTCATTTCTACCGGCCTGGAAAATCCCGATTTTGTGGAGGTAACCCAAGGATTAAAGAAAAACGACCGACTGGTCATAAAAGGGTATGAAACGTTAAGAGATCATTCGAAGGTGAAGATAGTGAGATAGGGTATTAAGGTTAAAGTTGAGAAAAAGGTAAAGGTATAGGTAAAGATAAAGGTATGTGCAGAGCAATAAGGTAAAGTCGGCTTATTATTTAAAGGAATTATCATGTTTAATAGCTTCAAGGAAATGCCGATTTGGCAAGAGGCAATGGCTATTGCTGAGACAATCTTTAATTGCACTGAAAGCTTGCCCCGGAAAGAAGACTACGGATTTATTTCTCAAATCAGAAGATCATGTTTAAGTATTTCAGCCAATATCGCGGAAGCTTTTGGACGCTACCATTCTGCCAACAAAATCAATTTTTATTACATCGCCAGAGGATCGCTGACTGAAACTCAAAGTCATTTAGAATACGGCAAGCGTATCGATTATTTAAATTCAGCAATTGTAAGTGAATCAGATAAAAAATTAATCGCCTTATATAACGATATAAATAAAGTAATCGTCACCTTAAAAAATTATGGTTCCGAATAACATTTTAAGCATCACTGGTTGCTAATCCATTGGCTTTACCTTTTGTTTTACCTTTGTCAATATTTAACTATTTAACTCAAAGATAAGAATATCATGAAAAAACTTACCGAATTTTCCGTTACTTACCCAATAACCATTTTAATGTTGGTGTTGGGTGTGTTACTGCTGGGGTATATTTCATTTCAAAGGTTGAGAATTGATCTTTTCCCAGATTTGAATAATCCAAAGATATTTATTGAAATTAAAG
>CAZNDR010000415.1:0-4367 GCA_964571835.1 uncultured Cytophagia bacterium
GCTAAAGCCCACGTGATTTCGGATTTCATGGGTTTCTCCGCCATAAATGGCGGAGCTATTCATGAAAATTGAATAGCTCTGTTATTTAGAACGGCGCTTTCATAATTTCACCATAACTTTCTAGGCTTTAGCTTTTCATTTCATTTGCTTTTTTTCAACTGGTCATTTATATTATTAATGTCGCCGACTTGGTTGTGTTTCTGATTAACGATAGGATGGAAGATGCTATTTTTACTATTTAAGCTAGTCAGTTTTATCATTAATTTGTACATTCTAATAATCATTATCCGGGCGGTTTTGTCATGGATTCCGCATAATCCACATAGCATGCTAGTCAGGTTAATTGAGCAGATAACAGAGCCGCCTTTAGCCTGGATCAGGCTATGGCTACCTAATTTGGGTGGATTGGATATTTCACCTGTAATTTTAATTTTTGCCCTGTTAATAGCAAAACGAATTATTTCTTGGTTACTTTTTTAATTGGCATCACATGATTGGAGGAACAAGAATTGAAAATTACCCCTCTTGACATAAAAAAGCAAGCGTTCAAAAAAGTGATTCGCGGCTTCGATCCGATTGAGGTGGAAACATTTTTAGAAATGGTGTCTGAAGAATTTGAATCGTTGATCAAAGAAAAAAATAATTTATCAGACGAAGTTTTGAAATTAAGAACCCAGCTCAAAGATTATCAGGAGGTTGAAAAAACCTTTAAAGAATCGTTGCTGAATGCTCAGCAGACAATGAATCAATCAAGGGAAAATTCTAAGCGAGAAGCCATGCTCATCATCAAAGAAGCTGAAGTGCGCGCTGAAAAAATTATCGAGAGTGCAAAAAAGCAGCTTATCGATATTAGAAATGAGTTGATGGTCATCAAAGCCCAGAAGGATTCTTTTGCCAAACGGCTTAGCCATCTGTTAGAATCGCAACTGGAATTGCTTAAGGTTTTAGAGATTGATGATTTTGGTTTTAATAACCAAAAATTTAAGCCGAGCGTAAATATGCCGCTTAAGGAAGCAGCAGCCAACCCAGCTTTTGAAAAAAAAAGTGAATCATTAAAAGAAAAAAACGCGATAAAAGATTTAAAAATTTCTGATAATTTAATTTTGTAGCATCTTCTCAGTGACAAGTTAATCGTTTTTCAAGCGAATTCCAATCTCCTCGAAAAAACCAATAATAAATTAAATTAATCGCATCATTCCCGGAAATAGAATTGCAGCATTGTTTACCATCAAAATCTAGGAGAGCAAACATCATGGGACAAAATTTAATAAAAATTTTGGCAGGGATTTGTTTGATAATTTTTTCAAATGGCTGTGCCAACCGAGTAATGTTGAATTTTAATGAAGTGAAACCAAATTCATTGGTTCAGATAAAAACGGTCAAAGGCAATTCCTGCCAGGGAATTGTTCAGACTAAGAATACCTCGTATTTGATTATGCAATTAGAAAAGCAAAGCGAGAATTTGACCAGAATCGAACGGCAGGAAATAGCCACAATTATAGGACAAAAAGATTATCCGCTCGATGCTCAAGGACAGGTTATTTCTGAGTGGGAAATTGAGCCGCGCAAAAGAAATAATAATTTGCTTTTATATACCATCGGAGGCGGCGGCTTGAGCTTCGGAGCCAGTTTTTTTATCGGTTCGTTGTTAAACCGACGTAGTGAAGACGTTGACCAGGGGAAAAGGATTATGTGGTCAACAGCGGGTATTGGTACCATCGCGGGAACAATACTGTTTGCTCGTGCTGGTGCTCAGCGCGACCGGTTGCTGGCAATCGAAAAAATCAGGGAAGAACGCCTGGAAATTGCAAAAAAACAGGCTGAGCAGGACCGTTTAAAACGGCTGAAAATTCAGAAAGAATTGCAGCAAATAAAAGCAGAGCGCCAAAAGCAGGATGAAGAAATTTCCCGATTGAAAGCGAAGACAGAGAAAAAATAGATGGTACGGAGAGGGAGAGGTAGAAGGTGTCCAAATTAATTGAGCAAATTGAAGAGACTGTAAAATATTTAAGAAAGAAAACCAACGCACAACCGGCAATCGGAATTATTTTGGGGACTGGATTGGGCGCGTTGGTCGAAGATATCGCTGTTGAACTTGAATTGCCTTATGAAGAAATTCCCAATTTTCCGATATCCACCGTAGAATTCCATGCCGGAAAACTTATCTTCGGTAAGCTGGCAAAAAAAACAATTGTGGCCATGCAGGGACGGTTTCATTTGTACGAAGGTTATACGATGAAACAAATTACCTTTCCGGTGCGGGTGATGAAATTTTTAGGAGTGAAGACGCTGATCGTCTCCAATGCCTGCGGCGGGATCAATGCCGAGATGAAGCCGGGAACAATTATGCTGATGGAAGATCACATCAATTTGCTGGGCGATAATCCGTTGATCGGAGAGAATGATAATTCACTTGGTCCTCGCTTTCCCGACATGTCGGAGCCCTATTCGCGAGAGCTGATTCAGCTTGCCCAAAAAATTGCCACTCAAGAAAAATGCGAGATTAAAAAAGGCGTTTATGCTGCGCTCTCAGGCCCCAGTTTGGAGACTGCTGCCGAGTACAAATTTCTCCGTACCATTGGCGCTGACGTCGTGGGCATGTCCACCATTCCCGAAGACATTGTCGCTGTGCACATGGGAATGAAGGTGTTGGGACTTTCGGTAGTAACTGACGCCTGCGTTCCTGAAGAGCTCAAACCTGCCAATGTTCCAGAAATAATTCGTATTGCCAAAGCCACCGAACCGAAGTTGACGCTGCTGATCAGGAAAATTGTCGAGAGACTATAGATCAAGAAACTGCATTGGAAAACAACCTAAAAGATTATCAAATTGGTGCACCATTTTTAAATCGGCTGACAAGACAAAATTAATGCGATTGTCTTTGCCGCATCATGTTGAAATTCTTATTTAGCAATCAAACCAAGCGAAAGCTAATTTTGCATTTGCTCATTTCGGCGATACAAGTTTTGCGTAGCCTTTAATAATAAAGGGCTAATGAGCCCAAAAAGCGCTAACCATCACTCTCAATTTAAAGGCATTTAAGGCGCACGGTGGGTTAATTAGCTTTATCCTCAGATCAGAAAGGTTTGCTATTTTTATATAACAATGAGCAGAGATTGCGATGAATACAAAAGACATCCGCTGGATTCAGCGTTTCAACCACTTTAGCAAGGCACTTGATCAACTAACAAAATTCATAGAAAGGGGAGAATTAAATGAACTCGAAAAGCAGGGGTTGATTCAGGCGTTTGAATATACTTATGAATTAGTTTGGAATATTATTAAAGATTTTTTCGAAGCCCAAGGCGAAACTGGCATTCACGGCAGTCGTGACGCTTTTCGATTGGCCTTCAGAAGAGGATTGATTAAAAACGGAAAGACATGGATGGATATGATTAACAGCAGAACATTAACGACTCACACCTACAACGAAGACGTCGCTGAAGAGATCTCCACCGCAATCGCTCAAAAATATTATCCTGAATTTATTGCATTCCGAACCAAATTACATGATTATCAGGAAAAGTTTTGATTATGCTCCGTTTCGGGCTTGAAGAAAATGATATACAAGCAATTTGTGCCATTCTTGGTCGCTATCCACAGGTGGAAAAAGCGATTCTATATGGCTCGCGCGCGAAAGGCGATTACAAAACTGGCTCAGATATTGATTTGACTTTGGTAGGCGGCGAAGAGCTGACGTTCAAAGTGCTTTATCGCATTATGGATGAGATTGATGATTTACTACTGCCCTATTCTTTTGATATCTCTATTTTTCATAACATCAGCGATACCGATGTGGTAGAGCATATCAAGCGCGTGGGAATGACATTTTATAAAAAAACCAGCGATATAGGAACGTAGCGACCGCAGTCTACCATCACGCGGCATGGAGCCGATTTTTGTCCGCTGGCATTCCTATTATCCAAGAAATATCTGACAATGTCAATTAAAAATTTTCTTTATATGAATTAGCTCCTCTGTCGAAAGGGAGCGTATTTTCAGGAATATTCTTGATTGGGTAATACGAATCTTGAACTACAGATTTATATTGCATCCTTGCCAAATTGACGTCTTTGAGCACTTTTTCCATTGCTACAAAGACGATTTTTCGGGCAAAGCTATCCGCTGCTTTTCCTGTGTGCGGTGGCAACGGGCTAAGGCAAATACCTTTTTAATCAGGACATTCACTTTACCAATCGCCGCCTGCGTGTAATGCCCGTCGAGAATTTTGAAGTGATGAATCCCACCGCAGCAACCTTGGCCTCATCCCAATTCAGCAACTCCATTCCGACCTGATTAGCGAGAAAAAGAAGGCCATTGGCGGTGAAGAATTTCCCAATCACAGCAAGATACTGACTGCCATGGCG
>CAZNDR010000416.1:0-4364 GCA_964571835.1 uncultured Cytophagia bacterium
AGAGGTAATAAAGCCAACTTTATATGCCAAGGTATAAAAAATATTTAAAGCGCCGTTTAGAGACCAGGACAATTTCAAAATGATCTTGAATAATGTAGAATTAACCAAACAATGATCCCTTGGTCTGACAAATGTATTGCAAGCGACGCGCACAATTTTGGTGCGAATTGAAACTGATGGGTATTTGTTGGCAGATTCAATAGTGTTTCAATATTCTCCGATGCGCACGGTTGGACGCAATCGTTAGCATCGGCGAGATACAAAACTTAATGCATGACCCTAAATATCGTGAGCATCAAACGATCAAGCATCCGCGGCGACAGAGCACGCTCTGCAGGGAACATTGGTTGTGCGACATTGCGACTGCCGACCTTAATAACAAATAAATGTTCCGCCCTTTGCGCTGCTACTCAATAGTCTTGCTATCGGTGCTTTTTTCACCATCAGGAGGCATAATTCAGACATCAAACAACATAATTTACCTGATCGGCAAAACAGTAAACATTTACCTCCTCCCCTCAAACGAAAATTTAATCCCCAGGTTCACTCTCCTGCCAATATCATAAGCGCTGGGATCCATCAGCTCACCACCGATCCTGCCGTCCGAGGCGATCCAGAGCACATTGTATTTATCGAATAGATTGCGCACGTCCAGATACGTCATGATAGATACATTTGAACGGAGTTTCCAGTTCTTGAATAGTTTGACATCAAGATATGCTAGGTCGCGCATGCGGGCATTGTTGGGTGTCATGGCAACATTTTCATCCGCCACATAACCAGTGCGCGACGGGTAATAGGTGTACGGTCGTGGTGAATTCCAGCGCCAGAGTAAATTCAATCCATAATTTTGGGGCACGCCGACAAATAGTTCGGAAACGACAGTGTGCCGTTGATCCCAGCTCAAATAAAATTCTTCGTTGGGCACGGCAAAACCCCAAACAAAATAATTCAGTCCCTGGTCGGTGCTGCCGCTGAGTCCCTGGGCTTTCATGTAGGTGTAACTGATTTTTCCTGAAAAAAACTGGTGATATTTTTTCTCCAGCACCAGCTCAAAACCGCTGGAGCTGCCGCCAGCCAAATTTACATATTGGGTGTAGCCATCATCTTCAGCTTTGCTATCAGAAGCCAGATAGGTTTTCGTGTCCACCAGCCCGGAGATGTCCTTATTAAAATAGCTAAAGGAAAAAGTCCAGTTATCCAGAAAAATCCGTTTGTAGCTCAGCTCGATGGCGCGGGTTTTCTCCGGCTTCAAATCAGGGTTGCCGTACAGCGCCTTGATGCCTTTCTTCAAGTCAAAATTCAAACCAGAGAACATGTAATCGAACATGGGCACTTGAAAGAAGAAACCGTAATTGATAAAAAAGTAATCATTTTTGGTAATGGGAAAAGAAAAGCCAATGCGCGGGCTCCATTGCGACTTTATTGTCGCCGGCACCCAGCTCTTAATTTCCTGTTCGTAGTCCTGACTGGTGGTGGGAATCCACTCCACCACCGGCCGTTGCGCCCGGGGATCAAGAAAATCGTAGCGCAAGCCCAGGTTCATCACCACGATGTCGTTATCCACCTTGTTTTGCAAGTAAAAGGAGCCCTGATAGGGTCGGTAATGATAATAGCTGTTAAAATTGAGTAGCTCGGCATCGAGCAGCGGCTTGCCCCAAAACGATTTTTGCGGCTCGTACTTGGTCAAATCATTCTCGAGGTTGTAATACAAAAACTCAAAGCCAGCTTTAAATTGAGCGATTGGATGATATTGGGCTGTAAAATCACCCTTGGCCAAATAGCTGATTTCTTTGGCATCCTGCCACCACTGCCGGTTGCCGGTAAAGACAAAATAGTACCAGGGCAATTCGTACTGATAGGGCGACATATTTTCTACTTGTTCTTTGGTGCCAGCTTTCATTTCATGATGAACCTGAAAACGGCTGAAATTGAGCGAGTAAAAAACACGGGAAGAAAGCGCATGAGTCAAAGTCGAACTTAACCGCAGCGACTGTTTGGCTTTTGGCGGCAGCCCGGCTAAATTATAGCGCCAGCGATATTCATATTGTTTGATATCCCAATCGGAAAAAATTGCCTGGGCAATTAGCCGCACATTATCGGTGACGTTAAAATTTAATTTTGCCATCAGGTTAATGTTTTTTTCCATGGGTGATGCAAAATAATTGCTCAAATCCTGCCACCAGCGCGTATCGGAAACGATGATATTTGAGGAAAGAAAATAGCTGACCTTTTTGCCAACAAGCGGTCCCGAAAGCATCAGCTCCCATTCACTCTTTTTATTCGCTTTCTCTATTCCGATTCTGTCGTCCACCAAACGCGTCCAAAGCTCATGATTATCGCTGCCCTTTTTGGTCACGATATTGATAATACCGGACATGGCATTGCCATATTCTGCGTTGAAGCCTCCGGTTTGAATGGTCATTTCGGCAATAGAGGCTTGTGGAATTTCCGAACCGGCGCCACCCTGCATGCTTTCCTGTATGGGCAGTCCGTCAATCAAATACATCACTTCTGTGGTTCTGCCGCCGCGAATGTGCAAATCAGCAGTTACGCCTGGCTGGAGCGAAATAACCTCGCGATAGGAATCTACCGGCAGTTCGTCAATTTTAGCAGCGCCGACCGAATGCATAGTGCCGGTGATATCTTTTTGAATCATCGGGCGCTCTGCAGTAACCACAACTTCGCCGCCAAGCTCAATTGCCTGTTCGGTCATTTCAATGGCGAGTTCGGTTTTAATATCCATGATGATGCGCACGTCTTTCACCACAAAAGTCTGGTAGCCGATCATGGTTGCTTTCACTTGATAGACACCAGCAGGAATATGATAAATGACAAATTTTCCCTCGCTGTCGGTCGCCGCACCCTGATTGGTACCGACAAGTAGCACATTGACGCCAATAAGCGCTTCTTTGGTTTTTTTGTCAACAATTTCTCCTTTGAGCAAGCCCGTCGTGCCAGCAAAAATGCGGTTTGAAAATAGACAAAAGAACAGTATAATCAAGCAAAAATATTTAGTCAATTTTTGTTTAATAGGTGATTTCATACTCATTCTTAAGGAATCATTAACATCAAATTATAAAAATTTTTGTTTCACTCGAACAACCATACTTTTGAATATCACGAATCCTAAACCCTCTGCCTTATACCCTCGCCCTGCGGCTATGGCGGCGGTGACTGATTGCACGGCGGATCGCCGCTCATCACCGCGCCTTTGCGACACCAAAATTTTGGTCGAAAGCCGTCAGCCGGACAGTAGTAGTGAATTCTGAAAGTCAAGGTGTCTGACAGAACAGTGCGATAATCTTTGAACAGCTTTACTTCCGCCTGGGCAAAAATGGTTTTTGCCTCTTTAAAGGCAATCACGGTATCGACTGGTGATAGCAGCAATGTATCGCACTCTCTCATGGCTATGAGTTGCGCCGGTTTCGTTCCCGGCACAAGGGAATCATAATAGGAGCAGCTTACCCAAATCGGATGATACCAATCGATTCGATGAATGCTTTTACCGGACACATCTCTTTGCTCCCAGATGAGTTTGTTTCCAGTATACAAAGAAATGGAATCATCCGGCGGGATGACCATATTCCGCACTGCTGTCGTATCGGCAAAATTCAGTACTGCCTGCCAGTTTTCCGCCTGGTTGGCTGACCACAATTTGATTTTTGCGTCTATCCATTTTTTGCCTTCCATAGCTTCATCAAAATCATTTTTAATCACGATGCCGAAAGGCACTCGCCATTCCGAAGCGTACTCAAATTCGTCCTGGGTCATCTCTTTCGGTGGCAGTTGGAACCGATTGTCCCAATGGTTTTCCTGAGCAAAATCCAGGCGACCGTTTTGACTAAACAGACGTACTTTGAGAATTTCCGTTCTTTCCGGACCTTCAGGTATTTTTTCGGTACAGGATAAAATTATTATTAGGCAGCATAACATCAAAAGCAAGGATAGTAGTTTTTGGATAATCATTATTTTGCACCAATAGTATTAAAATTCCACGCTACAATTGCCAAATTCCAAATAAAATCTAAATTTCAAAGTTCAATTTCCAAAATCACTTGATCGATTAGCAGTTTTATTTATTTTATGGGGAGTTTCTCTGGATTCGTTTATATGAGAGTTGAGTTTTTATAAAAAATTTTATCTCAAAATCACAAACTTCCCTTTTTGTCTTTCTCCCTCAGGCGTTTCCACGACAAACGTGTAAAGCCCATAACTTACTTTCAGATTGCTGAAATTTAATAGATCCCAGAATTCGTAATCCGTATTTCTATCGTTGTGATAAAGTGTCCGCACCTGATCGCCGACCATGGAAAAAATATGAATAGTGCACTCCGAGGGCAAATTGATAAATTGGATTTTTG
>CAZNDR010000417.1:0-4350 GCA_964571835.1 uncultured Cytophagia bacterium
GTTTATCTGGGTGTGACATTATGAGGTCCATAAAATTGCCGTGAAATTAATTATAAGCATGAATTGATTGTTTATGGTGCGATACAAAGCCGGAACGGTATCGTTGCAGGAAATGGCTAAATTGTAGCAGAAAAAGAGTACTAAAAAAATATCTAAGAAAGAGAATTTCCCCTGTCGACTTGTTGATTTTCATTGCATTAAGCTCACAGGCTATGATAATTTCAGGCAAGCAATATCAAAATTGCAATGATTGTGCCACAACCTAATACAAATTAATGATGTCTCATAATATAACAACAAAAAATAACCGTTAAATTGTTGAGCAGAAGACTCAATGTGGACACAAATTATTTGTCTGAAATTATTTGGGTAAAAAAAATAAGTCGATTTTTATTGTCTTAAAGCAAGGCATCTTTTATTAAGATGGAGAACAAATCGCTTGAGCTGAAAAGCGCATTAGTTTTAAAAAAATGATTTTCTTTCTAAAAAAATGCAATAATATGCAACACCTAATGCATTGGATTGAGACAAAAAAAGAAGAATTTATTTGCTGGCAAAAAAAATATAGGCAACTTCAAAAATTTCAGCAATAATGCTTTCTGATCAGAATGTCTTAAGGAAAAGTATCGGTTTCAAATTTTTACTTTGTCATCGATTTTGTGGCAATGATTATTTTTTCAATGCCGCTGATTTTGGCTTTATCCATCACGGTAACGACAGTTCCATGGCGGGATTCTTTATCAGCTCTTAAAATAAGAGTTCGATTCTCGAGAGAGGGTACAAGGCTTTTAAATTTGTATTCTAAGCTGTCCAAGGGAATGGCTGTCTCACCTAGATAAATTGTCCCATCCTGATTTATTTCAAGAACAAGCTCTTTCATGCTTTCGGCAGAAGCGGATTTAGATTCAGGCAATTCCAGTTTCATCCCCGGTTGCTCCACAAAGGATGAAGAAATCATTAAAAAAATTAACAACAGGAATAGTACATCTATTAAGGAGGTAATGTTAATGATTATTTTTCGTCTTTTCTTATTCAGTAATTGCATATAAATAGTTTTTATTGTCTACAATTGCTTAAACTTCTTATTGAAGAGAAGAAATTTTCCGTAATAATTGAGAAGTATATTTTTCAATATCCATAATCAAATTTTCAGCCTTATCAGCAAAATAATTGTAAACAACCAATGAGGGAATACCAATGATAAGCCCAACCACGGTCGTAATTAGCGCTTCTGAAATGCCTCCCGATAGAGCCTGCGTTTGACCGAGGCCTTGAGCGGTAATCACATTAAATATTTTAATCATACCCGTTACTGTTCCAAGCAAGCCGAGCAGTGGTGCAATGCCGGCGATGGTTTCCAAAATGAGTAGCCCCCTCTCTAATGTTCGCATTTCTTGTCTGCCTTGATCGGATATTAGTTCTTTTAGCTCAAATTTTGGCAATGCCTGGTTTTCTAATCCCAATTGAATAATGTTGGAAAAAGCGCCTTTCTGCTTTTGACAAATGGAAATTGCTAGATGGATATCTTCTGGCTTGTTGATCGCTTCTATTACACTTATAATTTTAGGAGATAGAATTCGTTTCTTTCTTAAGCTAATTGATCGTTCAATTATTATTGCCAGAGCTAAAATTGAACAAAGCATTAATGGTATCATTACGATTCCGCCGCGCTGTAAAAAATTCCAAGCATCCTGCATAAAAATTCCTAGTTATTGTTCCTGTTCACCTTCGGTTTACAAAGTAAGAAAAAGAAGCGGTAACTTCTAAAAAGTCTTCTGGGAAATCTACTGGTAATGATTTAAAAGGAGATGAATTACGAATTGCCTGCAAACTTGTCTCTTTAAGCGATGGGTGACCGGAATATCTTAGCACTTCAAGGTCTTTGATTTCTCCATTCGGCAGAACTTTGAAGCGCAGAATTGTTTCACCACTGATTAATCCCATTTGAGTAAAGGCGGGTGGTGGGAAAATATTCCGTTCGACCTTCCTTTTCATGGCTAACATATAAGGAGCAAAATCCCAATTATAGGTATTAAAAGAAAAGCCGCCGAGATCTCTGGCGCTAAATTCTCGGTTTTCATAAAGCGGTCGGTTAATTTCAAACTGCTCCTCAGACCTGCCCTGCTCAGAATTTCTTAACAGCTGTCGTCTGCTAAATTTCTCCATAGTAATTCCCGTCTCCTCGCGGCTATCATTTTCTGGTTGAGGACTTTCGACCTGGGTAGGCGCGGTCCGCCCTGGTGGAAATTGTTGCCCGTTTGCTGCATAAGCTGAAGGAAAGCTTTTTATATCAAGATCACCTTCAGAATATGGATTGCCTAAAGGTTTGTCCTTTTGTAGATAATTATCTCTGGCAATGGTGTTTTTGTCTGAGACCAGGTCGGCATGTTCTGGCGGAGTATCGCTTCTGGCCCTTTCTGGCGTGTCAACCAATTCAAAGATTAAGCGCCTTTCAGCTTCTGGTTGTTCAAGCGCAATATCTTTGTCTTTGGCTGGCAAGATGTGGATGGAGCTTATCGGCTCAAAATAGTACAAAAATAGTAAATGCAATAATAGCGATAAGAAGAGCGATAGTACAAAAATATGTTCTCTAAATAATTTAGCATTGAAAGCATTTGATAGTTTGAATGTAAACACGGTCGTTATAATAAGTTCGTCGATGCCTGTTTTACCTAATTGCTAAGTAGATTTTGTCATTCAAAGTTTCATCCTTTGGCATGGCCGATTCAGATAAAACTTGCCTAACTCTCGAGAGATAGGAGACAAATTATTAGGTCCAAAATTAGCGTAATCATAATAAATGAAATGTTAGACTGGTGCCGACAAAGCAAAATATCTCTTTAACCGATAAAAATTTAATGCACAAACTAAACCTTGATAGACAATAAGTCTTTAGCAATTACTACTTCACCCCTAAACAATGTAGGAATAATTGATTTAATTTCATCTTCAATTTCTTCATAAGGCGGATAAAAATGAGTTAATAATAATTTTTTGCATTCTGCTTGAACGGCAATTTGGCCTGCTTCTCTGGGTACAAGATGTCCTTTTATTTTTCTGCGCTCGGGGAAGGAACACTCAAGAATAAGGACATCTGCATGCAAGGCCAGAGAGATGATTTCTTCATTAAAATCAGTATCGCCTGAATATGCTATTGTTTTTCCGCTATCCGCTTGAATGCGATAGCCATTGGCAGATTCGCCATGGTTCATTGAGCGGCAAGTGACGGAGAAGCCATTGAACTTTTTTTCGGCTTTAAATAACTCCTCGAGCAGAAGCGGAAAGCCAGGCGTTAGTACCCAGGAACCAAAAGCGAGAGCCATTGACTTTAAAAAAGCCGAAAAGCCCAAAGGTCCGAATAAGTGCAAGGGTAGCAGTCGCTTGAAATCAGGTGTTGTCCAGAGCGCCTGGATCAAAGGAATTAAATCGCCGACATGGTCGGAGTGCATGTGCGTGTAGAATACATAGTTGAGATTGGTATAATGCACACCAATTTTCAGCAGTTGTGTCAAAGTACCAGCGCCGCTATCAAAAAGGAGTAGCTCGTCGGCTACGCGAATAAAAATACCGGGAGCATTTCGCGAATTTGAAGGAATACCACAACCGCTACCTAAAATTGTCAATTCCATTGATTGTTTTTGTCTCTTTTGTTATCCACTGCAAATAGTCGTCAGAACCGTCAATTATTGGAATTGCAATGATCTCTGGTGTTTCATAACTGTGAACTTTTTTTACCTCGACAACGACAGCTTGGACAAGTGTACGCACCGATTTCATCATCAGCAAAACTTCACTTTCATGACAAGCTTTTCCTTTCCAGCAGAAAAAAGACGAAATCGGACTAATGATGCTGCTGCAAGCAATCAACTTTTTTTCAACTAATGCTCTACTGATTTGTTCCGCCTCAGCCGTGTTTGCTGATGTTACTAAAATTAAGACGTATTCTGGATTCATAATGTTCTAACGTTTAAGATTTTTTTTTAGAGCCTTTTCGATGGAAGCAGGTTTTCCGTTAAGGCGATTGTTGGCGCCTTCCCGGTCATCAATTGAAATATTGGTAATTACGCGTTTGGAATTTTCTCTCATTTTAAGGTGACAGAGTTTTATTAATTCCATCACTTGATCAAAGTCACCTTCAACCGTTGTGCTCATTGCGCCTAAGCGGTAATCCAGTCCGCTATTATCAACCAAATCAATTATCTCGGCCACATATCGACTCAGGCTTTGACCCTTGTCGAGTGGAATGATACTAAATGATGCTAACATAAGGTCTCCTCTATTTTTAAATAAATATAAAAATAATACTCAAATAAACAAGGATTATTTCAAAAAATCAAGAGAGAAGAAGTG
>CAZNDR010000418.1:0-4347 GCA_964571835.1 uncultured Cytophagia bacterium
CACCATCATCAGTGAAGGGCAAAATATGTGAATGAATATCGATTAGTTTGGGTCTCATTGTTTGATTGTTCAACTTGTTAAAGTTTAATAAAAGCGTTGCGCTTTTATAGTATTTAAAAATTTTAAATCAAGCCCAGCACACAGAGTATGGCGCAAAGAGATTGTTGCGCTGATAAGTGCCCTTCCCATTACAAAAAAGACTAAATGCACGAGATATTATTCAAAAAAAATATCGTTGCAAATACCGACAGGAATGTTCGTTTGAAGAAAAGAATAGTTTGTACACCCAGTATGCAGTTAACCAGAAATTAATATTTATGAATCGCCCGGGCAAATTCAGCCATTTTGCCGTTGAGATTGTTTTGTTCTAAAATAGAACCTGTTACGATGAACGAGGCTCCGGCATCAACTTTTTGCCGAGCAGCCTCTGGGGTGGTAATGCCTCCGCCAACCACAATAGGCAACTGACACATCGAGCAGACAGAGGCAATCATTTCATTGGGGACCGGTAAAGGAGCACCGCTACCAGCTTCCAGATAAATCATTTTCATACCAAGATATTGTGCGGCTAAAGCGTGAGCAACCGCAATATCAGCCTTGTCACGAGGAATGGGGCGTGTATTGCTCATAAATTCGGCTGAAGAAACTTTTCCCGATTCAATTAACATATACGCCAACGCGATTGTCTCCAATCCCATCATTTTTATAATTGGCGCTGCCATCACGTGTCTGCCAATGAGCAGGTCAGCATTTCGGCCGCTAATGACCGACATAAAAAGCAAAGCATCGGCGTAACTGGAAATTTGTTGAACACCACCGGGGAAGATGATCACTGGAATTGTTACCTGCGCCTTGATTTGCTTGACCACTAAATCAAAAAGAGGGGTGGACAACAAACTGCCTCCAACAAAAATGCCATCGACCTCTTCCTTCTCTGCCTGTGCGGCAAATTTAGCGCTGTCTTCAGCGGATTGCTTATCCGGATCGATGAGAACAAAATAACCAGCGCCTTTTGTTTCTTTTATGCAGATGAGTTTCTCCCAGGTCGTCATGGGCATTTCCAAATTTATAATATTTCAAAACAGTTTTTAGCAGCTAAATTAGTTGGCAAATATTTGCCTTAAAACAGCATCTCTTTTTAACAGCAAGAGAAAGCAAACTTTTTTGGAAGTCTATGTCAAAAGCTTGCGCACAATTTTTTCGACTTCATTCAGTGCCAAATTGAACTTATCAAGGTCTTTTGCTCCTGCTAACGCCAGGTGCGGTCTGCCGCCGCCGCTGCCACCAGCGAATGCCGCTACTTGCTTTACAATGTCGCCAGCTTTAATATGGCGGTCTCTGATTAAGTCATCAGTAACAACACAAAGAAAATTAATTTTATTATCGAAAATTGCTCCCAACAGCCCGATCCCGGAATTCAATTTTTCTCGAAGCACATCGCCGATGTTTTTCAGCTCATTGATCGAAACTGTCGTCACTGCCTGCACCACAAGAACTGAGCCGTTTATTTGCCTGGCGTTATCAATCCACGCAGCAACATTTTGAGCTGAAAATTGTCTTCGTAACAGTTGCAGTTCTTTTTCAAGCTTTTTATTCTCTTCAACAATTCCAGTAACTCTTGATGCTAACTCCTGCTCGTTAATATTTAGTGATTGCGATAACGATTGAATAAGTTCGCGTTCCTGATTCACTTGTTTCAGTGCCTCTTGGCCGGTAATCGCTTCGATGCGCCTGATACCAGCAGCTGCACTGGATTCGGAGACGATGCGAAACAAGCCAATTTCTCCAGTGCGGCTAACGTGAGTACCCCCACAGAGCTCAAGACTAAAATCGCCTACTTTGATAGTTCGAACGTGGTCGCCGTATTTTTCGCCAAATAAAGCCATAGCGCCTTTCTTTTTTGCTTCAGCGAACGATGTCTGCTCCGGCTGCACCAAGATATTTTCTAAGATTTTTGAGTTAACAATCTCTTCCACTTTTTTCAACTGATTTGAAGAAAGTTTTTCAAAGTGGGTAAAATCGAATCTCAGCCGAAATGGCGTTACTAACGAGCCTGATTGGTGAACGTGATTGCCAAGCACCTGGCGCAAAGCAGCCTGTAATAGATGAGTTGCCGTATGATTTCTGGCCGTGCTCAATCGCTCAGGACGTTTTACTTTAGCAGTAACTTTGATATTTTTTAGTGGAGACGGCAAAGCGCCTTCAGCAAGGTGAATAATTTTGTCGCCTTGCTTGATGGTGTCTTTCACCGAGAGAAGAAATTCCTCACCAATAATTTCTCCGACATCACCGACCTGACCGCCTGATTCGGCATAAAAAGGAGTTTGGTCTAAGACAAGAAAAATCGAATCTTTTTCCTTTTTTAAAAGCCTGATTTGCGACTGGCTTTCAGTGGCATCGTAGCCGATAAAGGTCGAGTCAGTACCAGCAGATAATCTTTCCCAATCAGCAAAATTAATTTCCGCACCGTAAACCCATTTTCCAGCTTGACGCGCCCGTTGGCGCTGTTTTTCCATTTCAGCCGTGAATTTTTTTTCATCAACCGTCATACCTTTTTCTTCGGCCATCAGTTGGGTCAAATCGAGGGGAAAACCATACGTATCGTAGAGGCGGAACGCGTCTTCTCCGGCTATTTGTTTGATGTGCTTTTTTTGATATTCCGCCACCAACTTTTCAAACAACTCAATCCCCCGATCTAAGGTTTGACCAAAGCTTTCTTCTTCCGACTTGATAACCAGAGAAATATACTGATGCTTTTCCTTAATTTCCGGAAAAGCATTTCCCATGATATCAACCAGAGTAGGTACAAGTTTGTAAATAATCGGTTCGTGAATTTCCAGCGTTCGGGCGAAACGAGCTGCGCGGCGTAATATTCTTCTCAGCACATAGCCTCGGCCTTCATTGGAAGGGAGCGCGCCATCGGCAATAGCAAAAGTTAAGGCTCGCACGTGATCCGAAATAACACGGTGGGCAATTCCATCATTCCCGGAAAGATAATGTTGTTGGGTCAGCTCGGAAATTTTCTCAATCAGCGGTGCGAAAAGATCTGTATCATAATTTGAAGCCACACCCTGCAGTACCGCCGTAATGCGCTCAAAGCCCATGCCAGTATCAACGTGTTTTTGGGGAAGTTCAACGAGAGTGCCATCCGGCTGGCGATTGAATTGGATGAACACCAGGTTCCAGAGTTCAATAAATCGAGCGCAGCCAGCGTTGATGCCACAGCGATGATTTTTATTTTGCCGTTTGTTGCATGCCTTCTCCCCCAGATCGATGTGAATCTCTGAGCAGGGTCCGCAAGGACCGACTTCGCCCATTTCCCAAAAATTATCTTTTTCTCCGAATTTTAAAATGTGGCTTGGGGCAATATCGGTAACTTGTTTCCACAGAGCTTCAGCAGCCGTATCGTCGTAATAGATAGTTGCCCACAGTTTGTTTTTGGGCAGTTGCCAGACATCAGTCAACAACTCCCAGGCCCATTGGATAGCTTCCTTTTTATAATAATCTCCAAAAGACCAATTACCCATCATTTCGAATAAGGTGTGGTGATAGGTGTCTTTGCCGACCTCTTCCAGATCATTGTGCTTCCCGCTGACGCGAATACATTTTTGCGTATTAGCAGCGCGCACATAATCTCTTTTCTCAAATCCCAAAAAAATATTTTTAAATTGATTCATCCCGGCATTCGTGAATAAAAGTGTCGGATCGTCTATGGGAACTACTGGCGCGCTGGGCACAAATTTATGATCATGTTTTTCAAAAAATTCTATAAATGATTTTCTAATTTCTTTTGACGTCATGAATGCTACCTTAACTATCAAGTAATTTAGGCTGCGAAATAAACCCGGTTGGCAAATGAGCCTCTATCTTTTAAATTATTCTATTTTAACATGCAAATAAATTGCAAATTTTGGCATTTCGTTCTAATTTCTTATTTCTGTGACTTCTGCCTTTCTGCATCGATTTCTTTTATTTAATTGCCTAAAACGATTTTTTATTATTCATCTTCAGCGGCTAAGTTTTTCCATTGTTCAATTATCTGTGAAATAATGTCCCAGCTAAAACCGCGTCTGGCTAAAAAGTCGCTCACGCGCTTTTTAGCTTTTAGCACGTCTAAATGGCTGACAAGCTTTTTTCGTTTGGCGGCTAATTCATAGGCGATGTCGAATTGGCTTTTTGTTTTATAAAGCTCGTCGGTTGTTTTGGCAATTACTTCACTGCTGATACCTTTCTGCTTCAATTCGCTTTTTAATAAAAATGCACCCATCGGGCGGGTGATTAAGGTGTTCTTGGCAAAACTCAAGGAAAATTTTTCATCATCGATAAGCTGCATCGTTTTGAGATCAT